>CALLYA010000346.1 GCA_937875495.1 uncultured Verrucomicrobiota bacterium | reverse complement strand
GCAATGAACGAGGACTTCTGTTGACAACCACGACCGGAACTGGGATTCATGACGCCCCCCCTTGGGCTTGAAGTCTGGATTGTGGCCAAAAGGCGGCCATTTGCGAACTCAAATATTTGCACTGCCGATGCGGGTCGCGATCGGCTTCATAGGGATCGGAGGTTAGGAATGGACGCTGGGGAGGGGCGATAGCCGGACCTCAACGGTGGAATCACGCGACAACCGGCAATCCGGATGCACTGATCCGATGCGAAGCGATTCAGACGAATCAGTCTTCAATGGCATTGATAGACCATGTGCAAATGGGGATCAACCTCTTTTTGAATTTTTTCTTCGAGCGAATCCGCCCCCCCAATGCCCGTCCCAATGATTCGCTGTGTCATTATGAACAAGCGGTAAAGTGGGATTTTTGAAAGGAATGACCCTTGTTCGGTCTGATTGCTCTGGATATGGAGAGGCCGGGCAAGGGGCCCTGAAAGTGCGGGACGATCAATTGATAGAATGGGAACAACAAAAACGTCAGGGCTGTGTTCTGCCTAGGTCAGTAGGAATCCGATATGCCCGGACCGCAAAAAAATGATAGGAATCGGGACTCCGCCCACGCCCCTCCTTTCGCCTCGACAAATCCGACTCCGTGCCTCCATTCATACTCAGCGAGACCTCCGGGCTCTTCGCTCTGCGATTTCCTTATCGGGCATTTTCGGCGATTTCCGCAGGACAGCCGAACATGGTATTCCAACCCGTCCCGCCCTGCCGAGTCGGCGCCACGATCAATTTGCACGAGCAAGTCCGAAAAGCCCATTGGTCGACAACGAAAGGTCTCCAGGTTCGGATGGAGAGGACTCCCGCAGAAGGAGCGGAGGATTACAGAGATGCGGTATTGCAGATACATCGGGGCTGTATTCTGCAACTGCTTTGTTCAGTCAGTGGGAATATGCTCCAAAGAATTGGTTGGATGGACCACAGCCTGTGACCTACCCGCCCTCACGGCCTGGTCGAAAACGCCACCGCGCCCTCTGCGGGAGGCTCTCCGAATGGGCGTGGGGAGGGCAGGCTGGAGGCGGCGACCTTTTCGAACGGCCTCTTGCTATGCAATCCGAGTTGGCGAATCGGCTGATCAGGACTGCAGTACACGGCTTGCCATATCGCGATGTCCGCGCCTCGACCGGGTCAAAACAAACCCCATGGCCCCCTTCTGCCCGCTGATTATCGCCTGAGGCCCGTGAGCGTGGGCCTCAGGCGTCCGGCCGCCAGGCAAGACCCTATCCTGCAGGGGCAAGTGGGATAACGCGGTAAAAGGCGGCCGGTGAGGGTGGACTGTCGTCGAGGAGCGAGGTCTCGATGGTTGGTGCCCCGAGATCCGTCCATGGCCCCCCGGGGTTCTCAGCCCGTTGGACCTGATACGCGGTCGCGGTCCCGGTCCATGTGACCCTTATCCCGCCGGCTTCCGTGGTGATGGCGGTGACCACGGGCGGCTCCAGGTCTGAGGTCGGCGGTCCGAGATCGAGTTCCTGGGCACCCAGATCGCTGGCGTCACGCGAAAACCGCGGATCGCCGTCGACGTCGAACGTACCCAACGTCAGGGCGTCATTGCCACGATCCACCGCCGGACTCGGCTCCGTCAGCTGAAAGGCAGGGAGCGCCCACGGAGCATTCGTATCGATGTTGACCGTTGCCGGATCGAACAAAGGATCGGATTCGAAGAAGTCGCCGATGTTAAGATTGGGAAAAGTGACTTCGCCAGGAACCATGTTGGCTGTATTTTGAAATCCGAGAACCGCGTCAATCGATCCGGAGACCAACTCAGGGGTCGCGGCCAAGGGGGTCATGTCCAGCAATGAGAATTCGGTGTTCGTAAAGATCGAGTTCGATACGATCAGCTCCCGCGGATGATCCGGGTCCGAAAGCCAGATCACACGTCCGTTGCTGTCGAAGGTGCAATGGTCCACAACGACAGGTCCGGTGTTTCCATCGGTTCGAGCCCGAACGCGGATCGCGGCGTGCGGACTTGTACCATCCTCCCCACCCAGGTCAAAACCACCGTTGTTGTAAAAGATGCTGTTGGAGATCTCCGCCGCCGGACACCAGCCGCTACGTTCCGCAAGATAGATGATCCCACCGTCCCGGCCGATGTCCCAGTCGTTCATATTGCGGGTAAACAGGGTCTGGTCCACTCGGATCATGCCGTTGCCTTCGACCCGCAGACAGTTGCCATTCTGCCAGAAGTAACTGCCGACAGAGGTGATGGTCGTGTATTCCCGATCCGCCGGACGCCCCCGCATCCGGATGCATTCCGGCCACATCGTGAATGTCGTCCCCTCCACCAACACGCTCGGGGTCAACGGCGTGTCGCCGAGACTGTCAAACCCATGGAAGTAAAGGAACTCATCACCGGTGCGGTAGATCATCGCCTGCGTCCCATCCACGATGCAATTGCGAAGGACCGTGTTGCTGTTGTCGATTCCCTCCTCACGAGCCAGGATGTCGCTGTTGTTTAGATTGATGTAACTCTCACCACTGAAGGTGTTCGGGTCATCGTCATACTTGAACAAGACATCCTCGAAGACGAGGTCACGCGCCTGACCGTTGAGCATGTAGGCCCCCGCATCGCCAATCTCGGGCGTGTAGTTAAAGACCACCCTTCGAAAGGTAACACTCGTTCCAAGATAGGCGACATTGGCCTTGAACATGTCCTCCGGGTCATCGGGAAAGACTCCGTATTCGACAAGCTCAGTCCCGACATACTGCAGGACCGGTTCCTCCCCCTCCGCTCCCTGGATGGTGATGGGGTCCAAATTCGAAGGCGTTGTTTCGGCCAACCACCCCTCCTTGGTTCCCGGGTGCTCGCTCGAGGATGGGATGTTGCCGATGTTCAATTGCTCATTGTACGTCGCTGAATCGAGGATGGTGATGACGTCCGGCGTACCATCCTTTCCAAGCGGGCCCTTTTGGACCGAGTCCAGGGCTGCCTGGATGGTTGTGAAATCAGCACCACCGGTTGATTGCACGGTCACTTCGGTCGCGAACCCGACCTGTGCGATCATCCATGAAGTTGCTGCGACAGCCGCTATGCGTAACAAACTTCGAGATCCGGCCATGGAGACCCCCTTTCAGGGAATGAATTCACATTCATGGCGGCAGCGCTTGCAGGGATACTGCCGTCCCATCCATTACACCGACCGAATGTTTGGGTGACAAGCAAAAAAGCATGACGGCTGTTTTTTTTAAGGCGGCAGAGAATTCGCTTGAAGCGTCCGAAAAGGCAGACGCTGCCCCAACCTGACCTCTCTATCCAGATTTGAAGAGCCTCCCGCAGAGGACGCGGTGGCGTTTTCGACCTGGTTTGGGGGTGGGTAGGTTCAAGGCACTGTTCCATACCTTGTTTGGGAAATTCCAGGATGATCCGTGGCCTACTGATCAAGACAGTTGCAGACAACATCTCCGACGTTTCTGCATTCCTCACCCTCCCCATTCCCACCTCTGCGCCTCTGCGCCTCCGCGCGAGTCCTCCCCATCCGGAACCGGAAAGCCTCCCGCAGAGGACGCGGTGGCGTTTTCGACCTGGTTTGGGGGTGGGTAGGTTCAAGGCACTGTTCCATACCTTATTTGGGAAATTCTAGGATGATCCGTGGCCTACTGATCAAGACAGTTGCAGAAAGCTGCTCCGACGTTTCTGCATTCCTCACCCTCCCAATTCCCACCTCTGTCGGTAATGTGGTCTTCAGAAAAGAATGGCAAAACTGGTGACACGGGGG
>CALLYA010000345.1 GCA_937875495.1 uncultured Verrucomicrobiota bacterium | reverse complement strand
GCTGATGGGGGGAGAAGTTAGAGCCGACGGGGACGTCGGCGCTCCCAGGGTGGCGGATCTCTGGCCATCGGCTTCGCCAGTAACTGGCAACAACGCGGTGCTGCAATAACGACTCCAATACTCCGGGTTACCCGTAGCCAACGATCATCAACTTCTTCTCATCTGCAGGCTAATCGTCCTCAAGCACATTGTTTTTGCTCCACCCACAGCGGACCTCCGACCTCGCACGGGGGGCTCGCCCCCCGTGCAGCAGCACGCACAGGCGTGCTGCGAACCTCTGACCCTCGCACTTGGGCCTGAAGCCCAAGGGCCGCGGCACGCGAAGTCGGGCCGCGAGATGGAGGTCCGCTGTGGGTGGGGCTTTGGTGGTGTCTTTGAGGACGTTGGACCTGCTGATGCGGGGGATTGTGGGTTGTGGCGTTAACATGAAATTGCGCTGGAGGTCGTCCGAAAAGGTCAATGGCGAAGCAAGCTCGGGGTCGCTATCGGTCTCGGTATCGAAAGGACGCGTGATGGGATTCAGACATGAGAAACCGGGTGTCGCCACCATATTGTTGCGGTGCTGACACAACTCGGCAGCGAAGTTTGAGCATTCCATAGGGGCCAGGTGCCAATCAGAACAGGAATCCCGATCCCGATTCCGACCCCGATTCCGACCCCGATTCCGACCCCGATTCCGACCCCGATTTCGATTTCGACCCCGATTTCGACCCCGATTTCGATTTCGATTTCGATTTCGATTTCGACAATGATCCGGCTGATCGGCAACCATTGCCAGGAAGCGAACCATGAAGGATCGTACCTTTTCGGACGCCCTCCAGCCACATTTGCCTTGATCTTCCATCAAAGCCCAGGAAACTGAGAGGTCAGCTCAGAGGCTTATCAATAGGGAATCTCAATGAAATCAACCAATCCACGTGCATCTCATCCCCAATGGTCGTTTGCTCTGGCACTCGCTGCGGGCGCCCTGATTTCAGTCGGCTGCGTCGCCCCCGGAACCACCGGAGGCTTAAGCCCGGCTGCGCAGCAACGGCTCCAACACGAGGCCAATCGCGACCTCGCGCTTGATGAAATCCAGCGGCTCCGGGACCAGATCGGCGCCATGGAGCGACAGTTCAGCACCATTGATCAACGGATCTACGCGCTGGAGGATTCCATTCAACAGGTGAACATGCGAACCCGTGAGAGCGCCCAGACACAACCGACGGTCAATCCCGCCGACCTTCGCAGGCTGGAGCAATCGCTGAACCAGCTCCAGACCGCGCGCGCCCAGGATCGACAGGAGACCGTGAAGGCCGCGATCGATGCCGTGAACAGCCTCCTCGCCTCACACCCGTCGCTGAAGGCACCCCGAACCGCGCCGGCTCAATCCGCCGCCACATCCAGCAACACCGCTTCGAACGTCAACTACGTCGAAGTGGAACTCGGCCCAGGTGACACCCTCACCATCGTCGCCCAGGCATTCGGCACCACCGTCGATGAGATCGTCCGCATCAACAACCTCAAGGATCCCAACAAGGTCGGCGTCGGCCAGAAACTCCGGATCCCCAAACGCTGAGTGAGGCAACACCATCATGGCTCGAATTTCGCGTAGCGGTTGGACAGTGGTCCGATCCCAGGACGGCAATACCTACGGCCCGATCGATCTCGATACGCTTCAGGCCTGGGCGACCGATGGCCGACTGGAGCCGGAAGATAAGGTTCAGGACCGCAATCATGAGGAGCGGCCGGCCTCCGATTGGGAGATCCTGAAGATGGAATGGGTCGTCCGATTGCCGAGCGGCAAACCGTATGGACCCACCACGGCCGGTGCGATTCGCGCCATGCTGACCGAGGGCGAGCTTTCCGGGGATGCGGCGATCCGTAATGTCCGGACCGGCGAGACCGGAGTCCTGGGCCGACACCCGCTCTTCCATCCGGCCGGAATGGTGCGCGCCGATGAGGTGAGCCTCCCAATCGGTCCGCAAGACCTCGAATCGGTGACGCCGCCGCCGGCCGCGGAACCAGCCCACGAAAGCGCCGAGTCGCCCCAATCCTCCCCCTTCCAATGGGATCTATCCCGGTTCTCAGCACCCGCCGTTGAACCGCAACCGATGGCCGATATGCCGACCGGGGCAGCGGCCCCACCATCCCCCGAAGCCCCGGCTCCGCATCTGCCGCCCGCGGACCGGAAGGAGCTCGAAAAACAGATCCAGGACCTCGAGACCCGGCTGGCCAAATGGAAACAGTTTTCCCGACAATACTTTCTGGTGGGCGATCGGGAGCACCACAACCCCAACCAGGTCGAACTCGATGAGCTCTCCCGCCAGCTCCTCACGAGCCAGGAAAAGAATGCCGAGCTCGAAGGCGCGCTCGAGTTGATGGAGTCCCAACTCCAACAGCGGATTCTCGAGAACGACCGTCTGATCGAAGAACGCCAGAACACACACAGGTTCTATCGACTCCAGCTCGAAGGGATGTTCCAACAGATCCAGTCCGAACAAAGCAAAACCCGACGCATCCAGGATCATCTCGCAAAGGCTCAGCGCGCACACATGCACCTCCTGCAGCAATACCGCGACCTTCACCAGCAACACGTCGATCTCCAAGATGAGCTGCGGCAGGTCCGCCAACAGACCACAGCCAAGGAGTCGTGAGCCCCGGTGTTCTCCCCACGCCTCACTGGGGACCATGCCCGCCCCGAGATTCCTATCCCGCCGGTTGACTTACACCCTCGGGGATGTAACCTATAACTTTCATGATTTTTTGAAGACCGGCATATTCCTTTCCTACTCTTGAAGCCGTCCCCGAAAGGCAGGTGAGTCAGAAACCGTGGCAGAAGTCAGATTGAAAAAAGGTGAATCCGTGGATCGCGCCCTTCGCCGTCTCAAGAAGAAGATGGATAAAGAGGGCATCATGAAAGAGATCCGCCAGCACAGGCACTACGAGAAACCGAGCGAGAAGCGTCGGCGCAAGCTGAAGAGCAGCCGCTGATCCGCAACCACTTTCGATCGAAGTGGATTGGACGAGATTTGCGTTGCACGACCAAGCGCATCTTTGAGGCGGCGGCACACCCCGCGAAAGCGGGCCAACCGCCGCCTTTTTCCTTTCCCAGCTTTGCCCCTGACTCTGCCACCAAGATTTGCACGGTATCCGGAATCATGCTCTGCTGACCAAACCCCGAGCGCATTCTCCAGCCCGTTGCCCGCGGCCTTCAGAACGCCCACCGCGATCGTAACGCAACCACGCAATCCATCCGGAGCAGTTCCGTGCGGGACCTCTTCCGGGATTGCCCCCTAAAGGAGTGTTATGGCCTTTCCCTTCGCAATGTCCACATGCTGGAATACCCGTCGCCATACCCAGGGGCATGACATCTTGCAAGAACTGGTGGATCTGGGGTTCGATCAGATCGAACTCGGTCACGGCACTTGGGTCAGCCTGCTGGCCGGTATCATGGAGTCGCCCCTCCTCGGGAATCCCGTTCGCATCAACAGCCTCCACAATTTTTGTCCGCTCCCGGTCGGGGCGATGCACCCCTCACCCAATCTTTACAATCTGGCCAGCCGCAACCCGCGGGAACGTGCCGCCGGCATCAAAAATACCTACCGCACCATTGATACCGCTCAGCATCTGGGCGCCAAAGCCGTTGTGCTGCACCTCGGCTCCATGCCGCTGAAGAACTTCACCCGGCCTATGATCCAGCTGGTGGAGGCGGACCAAATGCAATCGCGCAAATACGAGCGCCTGTTCGCCAAGTACCACAAGAAGCGGGAACGCTGCCAGCCGAAGTACTTTCCGCACCTGCTCGATAGCCTCAAGCAATTAGAGGACTATGCCGGCCCGAGAGGCATCAAACTCGGCATCGAGGTCCGTAGCGGTCTCGAGGAACTGCCGACCGAGCCTGATATCCAACTGCTCCTCGATCAGACCTCACCCGAGGTCGTCGGGTTTTGGCACGATGTTGGCCACGCCCAACTCAAGGAGAACCTCGGTATCATCAATCACCTAAAATGGGTCGAGCGCTTCGCCCCGCGCATGGTCGGCATGCACATCCAGGACATCCAGCCCGTGGCCAACGATCACCTCCCGCCTGGCACCGGCACCTTCCCCTTCGAAGCCCTCCGGCCCTTCATCAACCCGGATATGGTCCTGGTCCTCGAACTCAACCCCCGCGCCCAGCCGCAGGAGATCGTTCAATCCGCACGCTGGCTGCAAGATCTGTGGAAATGGCCGCCAACCCCACAAGCCGCCGCATCTGCAGCAGCATCGTAGTCCACACGGACTTGATGGGCCGCCCCCACTCCCCACACCTGGCTCCAGTCCCACAATGAAGATCCACAGCCGCCTGCTCACACTCCTCTCGGGCCCGGTCCTACGGGTGGGGATTTCGCTGGGGATCCTCTTCTATATCTTTCACTCCAGTGACATCGCACCGGCAGCCCTGGCGGATACCCTCAGACGGTGCAAGCCGGGTTGGCTGTTGATGGGGTTGCTCGCCTACGCACTGGCCGTGATCCTGACCCTGTGGCGCTGGCACCTGATGTTGCACCGCCAAGGTGTCAACCTCCGATGGCGGCGCACCCTGCACATCGGCATGATAGGTGTCTTCTTCAATTCATTTATGCTCGGCTCCACCGGTGGGGATTTGATCAAGGCGTTCTATGTCTCCAGGGAGACCACCGACCGAAAAACCGCGGCGATCACCACCGTCTTCGCGGACCGTATCTTTGGTTTGCTCGGAATGTTCCTGTTGGCCGGAGTCGTCGCCATCACCCATCTGCGGTCGCTCTCCGACAGCCCACCCATCGCCAACCTGATCCTCTTGCTCATCGCGGCTTTCATCGTCTGCATTTTCGGGCTCTGGTTGCTGGCACAGTACCGGCTCTGGCTGTATCTCTTCTCCCTGAAACCGTCTCAGATCGTCCTGCGCTGGATCCCCACCGGCATCCAGGCGATCGCTGTGAAGGTGTATCAGGCCTTCCACCTCTACTATCAATACCCGTTCATGCTCTCCTTCCTGCTGTTGCTGTCCGCCGGGGTTCACGCAGCCCTCGTCCTCAACGCCTTTGCACTTGCCAGGAGCCTCGGGATCGTCGCTATCGACCTTCACGGGTTCTTTCTGATCATCCCGATCGTGACCTTCGCCGCCTCGGTCCCTCTTTCGATCAGCGGTCTGGGCATTCGTGACCAGATGGTCGTTTTTCTGCTGGCCAGTTATGGAGTACCTGAAGTCAAGGGGCTCGCCCTGTCCCTGCTCATCTTCGCCGCTGTCGTCGCCATGAGCCTGCTCGGTGGCGTCACCTACATCTTCCGCCCCGGCCCGCTGCCCAAATCCGATTCCCATTCGAGCGCCGCCCCATGAACATCGATTGGCCAAACACCGCATCGGCCCGAGCAGCAAGAAACGCCTGCGCCCGGATTCAGAACGCCGGGTTTGAGGCGTGGATCACCGGCGGTGCGGTGCGCAACCTCTTGATCGGGATCCCCCCCAAAGACTTTGATATCGCGACCTCAGCCACACCCGAGGAATTGGAAGGCCTCTTTGCCAAGACCATCCTCGTCGGCAAGCAATTCGGGACCGTCGTGCTGATCCAAGACGGACACCCGATCGAAACCACCACCTTCCGCCAGGAAGGCCCCTACCCGGACGGTCGACACCCGGCATGGATCCAACCCGGCAGCCTGGAGACCGACGCGCACCGGCGAGATTTCACTGTCAACGCCCTCTACTTCGACCCCATCCAGCAACGGCTTCAGGATCCGACCAACGGCATCCAGGACTTGCACGCAAAATTGCTCCGCGCCGTCGGCGACCCGAACCAACGCTTCCAGGAGGATCACCTCCGCATCCTTCGCCTCGTCCGCTTCTCAGCTCAGATCGGATTCTCGATTGAAACCGAAACCGCCGAGGCCGCGCGCCAAAACGCACACCACCTGCCGCGAGTATCCGCGGAACGTATCGGCCAGGAACTGGATCGCGCATGGCACACGCCCTCGCCTGTCACTGCCCTCGATCTGCTGTCCGACATGGGGCTGCTGCCCATCATCCTGCCTGAAGTCGAGGCCATGAAAGCGGTTCAGCAGCCACCTCAATTCCATCCGGAGGGCGACGTCTACCTACACACCCGCGGCTGTATCGCGGAACTCTCCAACGCCCCCGCCGATCTCGTCTGGGCCGCGCTCCTGCATGACGTCGGCAAGCCACGGACCTTTCAATTGGATGACTCAGAGGCACCGCCCAGGATCCGATTCCATCAACACGAACTCGTCGGAGCCCAGATGACCCGGGAAATCCTTCGGCGTCTGCGATTCCCCAACCGCCGTATCGACCGTGTCGCCAATCTGGTCAGAGATCATATGAAATTCCGGTGCGCCCCAGAGATGCGGCCGGGGAAACTCAAGGTGCTTTTGAGCAGACCCACCATCGATCTGGCCCTTGAACTCTTTCGAATTGACTGCCTCGCCTCCGCACGCGACCTCGACACGTACCACCTCTTGATGACCAAGCGCACTGAGATGGAGTCCGCACCGCCGATCGCACCGCCGTTTCTGACCGGAGCCGACCTGATTTCAGCGGGGCTGACACCAGGGCCCCGCTTCAGCCGCATCCTGACGGACGCACGCAACCTGCAATTGGACGGGCAGCTCGAATCCAAACCGGCAGCACTCGAGTGGTTGCGCCACACCATCGAAACGTACCAGGACCCGCCTGGCGACGCGTGACCACGATTTAATAAGAATGGGCAGGTCGCTACGCATCTAATAATCATGCTACAGTGCGCAATATGAAGGACGCCCGCGCCACAATCCTGGTGGTGGATCCGGACCCCGATGTGCACTATTCCTTCAAGCGGATATTCGAAGGCGAATTCGGGGACGTGATTGCAGTGACCACCGGCGAGCTCGCCCTGCGTGAAGTCGATGCGCAGGAACCGGACATCATTGTGATGGAGGTGCAGATGCCCGGCCTCAGCGGCATCGAAACCATGCGCCACCTCCGCGCCATGAGCTGTCGGGCACCGGTCATTCTCACCAGCTCCGACGGTACGACCGCGCACGCCATCAAGGCCATTCAGCGCGGCGCCTATGACTACCTCCTGAAGCCGTTCGACCTCCCGCGTCTTAAGAGCCTGATGGAAGAGGCTCTAAGGGTCAGCAGAGACGCCAAAAAGGTCGTATCCATCGCCCAGGACACACCCGTCACCGATGCGGACTCCATCGTCGGGCGCAGCCCCGCCATGCAGGCGGCCGTGACCGCCATCGGCAGGGTCGCGCCCACCGATGCAACCGTATTGATCACCGGCGAGAGCGGTACCGGCAAGGAGCTGATCGCAAGGGCCATCTTCCACCACAGCAATCGCGCACGGCAACGGTTCCTCGCCGTGAACTGTGCTGCCATTCCAGGGAACCTGCTGGAAAGCGAGCTCTTCGGACATGAAAAAGGCGCGTTTACCGGCGCCGCCTCGCGCCGCATCGGACGCTTTGAAAAATGCCACGGAGGCACGCTCTTTCTCGATGAAATCGGCGAGCTGCCGCTCGACCTGCAAAGCAAACTTCTGCGGGTCATCCAACAAGGCCAGATCGAGCGATTGGGCAGTACACATCCCATCCAGATCGATGTCCGGCTGATCGCCGCCACAAACCGCCCCCTCGAAGAGGACGTCGAACGCGGGACCTTTCGCCAGGACCTCTTCTACCGGCTCAACGTCTTCCGAATCCACCTCACCCCACTGCGCCAGCGACCCGATGACATTCCGCTGCTGATCGACTATTTCTTGGAACGAATGCGGCAGAAGAAATGGGGCCAACTCGAATCGCTCACCCCCGAGGCCGTGGCATTCCTGCAGACCTGTCCCTGGCGGGGAAATGTCCGGGAATTGGAAAACTTCCTCCAACGACTCTCCATCAGCTGCCCCTCCCGCCGGGTCGGACTGGAGCAGACCCGCTTCCTCTATGACCAGGGCAGCCAAACACCCGCCACCCCGGCTACCGCCCAACCAAGCTCTACGCTCAATTCCAACCAACCTCCCCCATCGGCCGGTGCCCCCCCGCCTGCCGCGCCCTCGGGGTCCGCCCACCCCCTGGAGATCGACGAGGCCCTCGAGCTCCTGTTCCAGGCCGCCGAAGATCAACCACATTGGGCCCTGATCCCAGCCGCAGAGCGTCTCCTCATCGCCCGCGCCCTGGAGCGAACCGGTGGGAACCAGGTTCGGGCGGCGAAACTCTTGGGGATCACGCGCTCCACCCTGCGAAAGCGCATCGAAAAGTACAACATCAACCTTCAGGTCCGCGCCATCTGAAGTGAGCCTCAGAACGGCACAGGCAACATCAGGGGCGATGGACCGCGTCCGGTACCCAGATCAGCTCCGGATCCAGATTCCCCGAACGGGTCTGAAACGCGTCCCGCAAACGCTGCGCCTCATACCACCCGCAGTGCGCGTCCCCGAACAACACGTTGCCACCTCCATGGTGCCAATAGCTCAGATAGTCATATCGAGGATTCGCCGTCGGATGCGATTTCAATTCATCCGGTGTCGCCCCCTTGTCAGTCAGAAACACCGTCAACTCCAGCCGCGGGATCGCCCCCAACCGTCGCCGGGGTGTCGGCGGAAAACCGTACGCCCCTCGCGTGTTGATCAGCATGTAGTTCATGCCATATCCCCAATACGGCCGCACGTCCGGCCGCCTGGGAGAGTCCGGACAAACAAAAATCGAATCGGGCTGCCCCGTGTGTACCGCTCTCCCTTCCGCCTTGAGCGCCGACCAGGATGCCTTTCCCAGATACGGCGCAACGGAATTGTACCACGCATCCGGACGGTCCGGGTCGTCCCGGGCACCCTCCCAGGGCAAATACCCCCCGTGATCGTCGGTATACAGTCCGAATCCAATCCCCCACTGGCGCAATTGCCCCAGACAAACCGCCTCGCGTGCCTTGGACTTGGCAGAATTCAAGGCAGGCAGCAAAAGCGCTGCAATCCCGGTGATCACGACCAATACCACCATCAGCTCAAGCAGACTGAATGCAGCCTGCCCCCCCACAGGTCGAAACGAGCTCATCGCATCCCCTCTCGCTCTCAACCAGGGTATGCCCAGCTCCACGCCTCAAGCCGATTTCTTTTATTGTCGCATGCCCCCCCGATCCATGACCAGCGATTCCTGATTGCACGGTGATCCGCGGATGGCAAAAAATGAGAATCGGGGTCGGAATCGGGATCGAGGTAATCGACGGAATCGACGGAACCGACGGAACCGACGGAATCGACGGAATCGACGGAATCGACGGAA
>CALLYA010000344.1 GCA_937875495.1 uncultured Verrucomicrobiota bacterium | reverse complement strand
TACACAGCGAAGCGGTACACGTTCACGTACACGATGATGCGGCGAGTACGTGTACATGTACGTGTACGAGGGGTCGCCGATGAGTCAGATCATTGTCTGAATCGAAATCGAAATCGAAATCGAAATCGATGGCAAGCACGATTCTACCTGGAATGCTCCCCTTCATTCCGACCAGATGACACCGCCTCTGCCCACTGACCTCTCCCTCAGCACTCAGGCCTGGTTTCGGCTTCCAAGCGGGTCAATCGGACAACGGCCTCTTCGGTGGTGTCACCGCAAAATTCACGGCTCGCACGGAAGGAGACACAAATCGGAGGACGTTCCGGGCGCCCGAACAAGGCGCAAAGGCCGTCCGCCTGAAGATGAATACAACGCACCCCCGCCGGCTTCCCTTGAGGCATTCCGGGAATGGGAGAAGAAATCGATACCACTGTGCAACAGGCCCCACAACCAGGACGACACTCCATCTCACCGTCCCCCATACCCATCCCATCGGTTTTGATTCGCCATGCCCTTCGGTTTCAAGCGACTTGCAGAAGCGCCACCCTCCCACACGCGAATGACAATGCCAAATTGGCACCGCCCGCCCCAATCGCAAACCGGCGACGAGGCGGCGATGATCCCGATCCTGACCATTCCCATCCGGAGGGCCTCGCGCAGAGGCACAGAGGCGCTGTGGCGTTTTCGACCTGGCCACGGGAGTGGGTAGAACCAATGCCCTGATCCCTGCTTTTTTTGGGGGAGGGGGAGGCCCGTGATCAGGCTTGAGCCCGTCCGAAAAGACGCGTTCCTTCAGGCAATAGCTCCCGATCCGTCCGATCCGTCCGATCCGTCCGATCCGTCCGATCCGTCCGATCCGTCCGATCTGTCCGATCTGTCGAAATCGGAATCGATCCCTGCCCTGCATGGCACCTGGCCCTTAGGCACCGCTCAAACTTCGCTGCCGAGTTTTTTCAGCACCGCAAAGGTGCGGTTTGGGCACCCGGTTTCTCGTGTCTGAATCCACCCCCGCGGCCTTTCGAAACCGATAGCGACCCCGACCCCGACCCCGATCTTGCTTCGTCTTTGACCTTTTCGGACAGCGTCAGGCTAGGCGTTGCCGAACACAGCCCTATTGGGTCTGCAATCCCCCCCTCCTCTGCGCCTCTGCGCGAATCCCCAATTCCTGCATCTGCGGATCAAATCCCCGTATGGGCTTCCCCTTGCACCAAACCGAGAGGGTCCGGCAGCCCGACGGGATGGCTGCTCAGGACCACCTGGGCCGGATCAGGCCGGAGCGCCAGGTCGAACTCGATCTGATCGGCAAACTGTTGCGCAACGACAAAGAACTGCGTGAGACGTTCACTGATATGCGGCAACGCCATCGCCGCACGCGTGGCCCGCTGGTCGTCGAAGAAGGCAAACGGTTCGTCCAAAAAGACGAACTGCTTGTCGCGAACGGAGGTATCGATCAGGGCTTGGGCCAAGGCCAAACGGATGCAGAGCAACAGCTGGCGATAGGTCCCGCCACTGATCTCCATCACATCGAGGAAGTTGTTCTTCTCCCCCGAGAAGACCTTGATCGAAAAATCCTCGTTGATTTGGTTGTGCTGATACTTGCCATCCGTGATCACCGGCAGCAACCGCGCCACGAATCGCCGGAGCTCGGGCGTGAACCGTTTTTGCACGTAGTAATAAGTGCCCTCGGCAAGCCTCGCCCCCAATTGGGCGCGATCCCGATCGGCAGCCAGACCCGCGATCTTGGCCTCCAGTTCGGCAATCTGATTCTCCTGCCGGGTGCGCAACTCCAGTTTGGCCCGGACCTGCTGAATCTGTGCCTCCTTCTTGCCCATCTGCTCCAGGAGCGTGTCCAGCGACTTCACAGCCACTCCGACCTGGTTCTGCTTCTCGAGCCGGCTCGCGTTCAGTCGGTTGACCAGGGCCTGGCCCGCCTCCCGAACCGCTTCGATGCAGGACATGCATACCTCCGATCTCAGAAGCAGCAGGCCCTCGCCGTTGCGAAGCTCCGCGATGGCTTGAGCGACCTCGCGTCCGGAGAAACCCTCGGCCTGCTCCACAATGGCTCCCGCGGATAACCGGCCTTCATCCAGCGACGCCAAAGCCTCCCATTCGGCTTCAAACCGTCCACGCTCCCTGCGGATCTCCTGGCCTACGGCTTGTGCAGACTTGATCCGCGCACCTGCCCTGGAAGCCGCCACAAGCAGGATGAACGCAAGCAGGGAAAGCCCGGAGGCAACCCCCAGCCAAATCGCAGGATCGGTCCTCTGGACCGCATCCGGCAGCTGGTAATAGAATTCACGGATCGACTCAAACGGCTGGGTGCTTTGCTCGGCCGCCGGCACCAAGGAGTACCAGACCAACCAACCGCACGCCGCAAGGAGAAGGAAAATAAAGAAGAAGAAGACCCGCGGCCGACGGCGCGCCATCGCCTTGGCCACTTCCGCCTGTGCGATACCCAGCCGGCGATCAAACTTGTCGCCCTCATTCCAGTCCTGCCCACCAGGAGCCTGTGCATCCGGTCGCAGTAAGAATTCCAGGCGTTTGCGATAGGCCGACAAGGCCTCCCGAACCCGCCCCCAACCATCCTGCGCCCGACGAAAGCGACGCAGTTGCGCCTGGTGCTTCTCCACCTTGGCCGTTTCGAGTAAGGCCTGCACCGCCGTCGGAATCTGGTCGATTCGATCCGCACACCCGGACAGGGCGTCGATCTTGGCAGATACATGAGCCATCGGCAAATCGACCGCCGGCGGATCGGTCAACATCGCGTCGATTTCGGAAAACCGGGCCGCAGCCAAGGCGATGTCCTCACAGAAGGCCTCCTGTCCCTGCTTCTGTTCCGTCAACCGGGTCCGCTCCCCATCAAGCCCGCGCTTCTGCCCTTCGAGATCATCCAGGAAGGCATTCGTCACCCCGAGTGTCTCGATCTCCTGACGAAGGGAGTCCACGTGCTCTTCATGCTTGAGGATCTGACGACCACAATCATCCGCCTGCCGCAACAACCGCTTGCGCGCCTCTTCAACGATATCCAGTCCGATCAAGCTCTTGATGGTCTCCGGCCGATCGATGACCTCGCCTTTCTCGCGCTGACCAAGATAGAAGGAGTCGACAAACCGGGAGAAATC
This sequence comes from uncultured Verrucomicrobiota bacterium, assembly GCA_937875495.1. Lineage (GTDB taxonomy): Bacteria > Verrucomicrobiota > CALLYA01 > CALLYA01 > CALLYA01 > CALLYA01. Next base: position 6,133 of record CALLYA010000344.1, on the reverse strand, counting down.
ACATCCGCCCAACTCGACGATCGCGGTGTTGACAGCCGAAACGCCGATGGTCGCATCACTCTCGTGACCACTGCGATACAGTTTCGCCAGATGGTTCCCGTCCGAATCGATCTCACGATAGACCGTCCAACGCTCGCCACGGACCTCAAACTCCATCGTGAGGTTGCCCGCGAGCTCCCCCCAGCGGACCAGTTCCTTGATGCGTTTCTCGTCCCCTAAAAAGGTCCGCCCGAAGAGTGCGAAACAGATCGTCTCGCCCACGGTACTCTTTCCCGACTCGTTCGAGCCGCTGATGGCAATGATTCCGGGATTGGGTAGATCGCGAAGCTCCAGCTGTTCGTACTTCAGAAAATTCTTGGCTATGAGTTTGCAGAGAATCATGAGCGGCGCTCCTCCCGGATTTCGTCCATTACCTTTAAGAGCAGATCGCGCGCGGCCAGGAGGGTATCCTGTTCCAAACCCGAACGTGCCAGTTCAGCACGCTCCATCTCGCGTTCGCAGAAATCCCGAACCTCTTCCTCCGGCGCCTTGAGGTTCAATCCGCGCAAGGGCCGTTGTAATGGTGTATCCATGGTTCTTCCCCGCAATGTAGGTTACAGTTTCCTCGACAGGTCGTTTGCCAGAAGGACGACCCCTCGCCCCATACAACCAACCGCGATGACCTGCGGACCGCAGAAGGAACCTCTTGCGAAGCGTCGAAATCTGCCGGACATGAAGTCCGGAGCACCCGCAACGACCTGCTTCCCGAATTCCTCCATGGTGTCGCTCGAGCCTCATCCCATCCCGGAGATCGTCAAGAGGACGAATCACGCACCTTCTACCATGAACCGCCCAGGCAACTCAATCCGGATGTCGATCCAAAAAACGGTTCGATTCGCATCGGTCGTTCTCGGCTGGTTCGGCGTGCTCGCCGCAACGCCCCAGGGATCGGCAACGACGCCCCAAACCCGAACTGCGTCCACCGCAGTGGAGCAGCTCGAACTCCAGATCCCGCGCTCCGCCATTCGTGCGCTGCCGATGAAAAACGGCATCATGGTCGAGTTCGCCGTCCACCGCAGCGGTTCATGGCCGATCCCCGCCCAGGTCACCCTCGAGTTGACCGATCTCGAGGGCTACGCCTTCGCGGCTGAAAGCCAACAGGCGATGATCCAAGACCCCGTCCAGCGACTGGCCGTTCCGTTGCACGCGGTTCAATCAGGCAGCCCTCTCAGCCTCTTCGCCATCCAAATCACCGTACGGGCACTCACCGTCTCCACCACGGAACGGATCAACCTCTTCGAAATCCTTGATCGTCCACGCCTCGAAATCTATGCGGCGGCCTCCACGGAGGGCGTCTGTACCGCCCTCCTGTCACTGCGAACGGTCCGCTCCTCGAGCCCCCTCTCAGGTGTCCCGATCAACTGGCAGATTCACGATCGCGAAGGGGGACAGATCCGACTGCAGGGAACCGTTTCGACCTCGGAACTCGGCTTCGCAAAGCTGCATCTGCCGCTGCACGCCTGGAGACAGGGCGGCCGCATCGAGCTTTCCTGCGAGACGGCCACCCACCTCGGCCGGCTCAGCGCCACGTGCACCATCCCCTCACCTTCCGAACCGCCTCGGCTCCAGGCCATCGCGTGGAGTCGCACGAACGCGCACGGCCCCCACGGACTCTTGGCCGTTCATCCCGCCGGATCTCCCCCGGAAATGATGTCTCCCATTGTCGTCCAACAGGAGGGTGCTCCGCCGCGGACGTTGGAGCCGCGCCCAGCCACGCATCCCGCGCAGAATTGGAGCTGGGCCCACGATGATTCCATCATTGACGCCACGCCTCAAGCGGTCCCACCCGGGAAAGCCGCCGCCGTCCGCGTCTGGTCCGCCGACACCCCCGACGGCTCCACAACATGCACCTTTCCAACCCTCGAGTTTGGCACAACCTGGTTAGCCGTCCCGGAGATGGGCACCCTGGTCCCCAAGATCGAGAACCGGGTCTTCTTGCTCGCCCTCGACCCGGGTGCCTCCCGCGCCGATACAGAATGGACATGGAGCCTCGGCGGCCTCTCCGGCGCCGCATTGACCCAAGGCGACGGGATCGCCGTCATTTCAATCCTCACCGCCGAAGAACAACCCGTGCTCCGCATCATGTCCGGTCCGCCCGCGCCGGCCGTGGAGGATATCCCGCTCCTACGTTCCGCCGAAGATAGCATCCTCGTCTCCTCGGACCAATATTGGTACGCCTCCGGGGATCGTCTTCAGGCAGGCATTTGGACACCCACCGGGTGCGCATGGGTAATGACCATGGCTGAGTCGGCCGCAGGCCACCGAGATCTTCAGCTCCTTCCCATTCGTAATGGGGTCGGAGACTGGCAGTGGTCGCCGCCCACACACGTCGCGCCGGGACCGGTTCGCCTCCACGTATGGGCATGGGGCGCCGACGCCGAATGGCACACCGGCACCTGCATCTGGTTTTCCAGGCCATCCCCGGAGCGGTTGCAGACGCCGGAGCAACCGCCAGAGGGCTCTTCCGTGCTGACCTGGACCCCGGAGCAGTCCGCACCAGGGATGGCCAATGCCATCGCCCTCGGTCTGGATCTCGGCCTGTTCGAGCTTCCTGGCCATCCATTCCTGGAGCCGTTCGCATCTCTTTGCGCCCGCCTGTTCGGGGCGGGGCCACCCTCAGAAAGCGCACTCGCACTGTTGAGGGGGGCGCTCCTGGCCGCCGAAGCCACCCAACCGGTTTGCACACCTGCCCCGCCTGTTGTCTATGATTCCTTGCGCGAGGAAACGATTGCCTACGCTCGCGCCGTCGCCGATCAGGTCGAAGAAGACCTCCAGATTCTCGCGTTCGCCGAGACGTTCAATCAAGACTCCGGCCTGGAAGAAGATCAACACGGGATCGACCCATGGGGAGAGCGATACAATCTGGACCCGGAGGCGACAGAGCCCTCCGCCCGCTGGGGGGATCACTCCTGGGCGAAAGCCAATCAATGGGAACTCATCGGGATCTTTGCGGCACGGACCGGCAACGATCGGGATCGCATGGCCCTGGATCCCACATTACGTGAGATTCTCCGGCAGCCACCCACTGCAGCCACTGCAGCCACCCCCTCCTCCGCCGACGCCGCACACTTCGCATTGGTGGTCCCCAGCCGATCCGCCGAGGTCGTACCCTATTCCATGAGCAGCAACCAGGAGGGAGAAGAGGGACTCCTACTTACGCCCGATCAGGGAGTGTACCCGCTCCGCCTATCGCCGATCACCCGTCACGCAGAATGAGAAAGTCTTCCCATGAGGCCATTGCATCATAAGATCTTGATTCTCGTTTACTGGTGGGCCCCGCCCTTCCTCATCGCCGCGATCCAGTTCGGGCTCTCTTCCTGGAGCAGCCCACCGCAGGTGCCGTTCCGATTCCCCGGGTGGGATAAGGTCATGCACGGCCTGATCTATTTCGTCATGGCCGTCGCCACCCTGCGCGCAATCCGAGGATACCACCAGTTCACCTTCAAAAAGTCGTTCAAGATCGCAATGCTGCTTTGTATCGTCTATGGAATGACCGATGAAATTCACCAGGTCTTTGTTCCAGGGCGCGCCCCGGAATGGCAGGACTGGATCGCCGACGCCGTCGGCAGTCTCCTCGGCGGGTGCGCGTGGTTTGTCTGGGAAAAGATTGCGCCCTGGCCGCACCATATCTTCCGAAACCATCCACGGTTTGCCCCCCCAACCAACCAGCCGTCAACCCCTGAGCATTCCACCCTCGAATCCAACGATTTCCAATCGACCTAATTGAAGAATCACCCATGGACGCCGATGCTGCCCAATCCCGTATCGAGGAACTGCGATCCCAAATCCGCCTGCACGATCAGGCCTATTACGTCGAGGATCACCCCGTCATTTCGGATCGCGAGTACGACCGCCTCTATGCCGAATTAAAGGAGCTGGAGGCGGAGTTCCCGCAGTGGATCACCCCGGACTCCCCAACACAGCGGGTCGGCGGCCGCCCCATCGATGAATTCGAGCCCTGGACCCACCGGGTCCCGATGCAGAGCCTGGATAATACCTACAATGCAGGGGAGCTGCGCGCGTTCGACACCCGCGTCCGCCGCGGCCTCGCGCTGGAGTCCGTCGAATACGTCGTGGAAGCCAAGATCGACGGCGTGGCCATCTCGCTGACCTACGAGAACGGCATGCTCGTCATGGCCGCCACCCGGGGCGACGGCCAGGTCGGCGATCAGGTTACCGCCAATGTGCGCACCATCCGCTCCATCCCCCTTCGGCTCGCCACCGAGGCCCCTCCGCAACGGGTCGAGATCCGAGGGGAGGTGTTCATGACCCGCTCCGGTTTTACCCGCCTAAACGCCGAACGGGTCCGCTCCGAACTCGAGCCCTTCGCGAACCCGCGCAACGCCGCGGCAGGCTCGCTCAAACAGCTCGATCCAGGGGTCACAGCCCGCCGACCGCTGCGCATGTGGGCCTATGCCATCGGTGATTGGAACGGGGGTGCGCAATCACCGCCGATGACCCAAAGCGAACTGCTTACATTGCTTTCCGCATGGGGGCTGCCCGTTCAACCCCATCACTTCGTGGCGCAAGGCATCGAGGAAGTGTTGCGCAGGATCGACCTGATCCTCGCCGACCGCCCCACCCTCGATTACGAGACCGACGGCGCCGTGATCAAGGTCAACGATCGGGCCGCACAACAGCAACTCGGATCCACGAGCAAAGCCCCGCGCTGGGCGATCGCATTCAAGATGGAAGCGGAACGTGCCGAAACACAATTGGAGGCGATCTCCATTCAGGTCGGCCGCACCGGCACCCTGACCCCGGTGGCCGAACTCAAACCGATCTTCCTCGCCGGTTCCACCATCAGCCGAGCAACCCTCCACAACGAGGAGGAGATCCGTCGACGCGACATCCGGATCGGCGATTGGGTCGTCATCGAAAAGGCCGGTGAGATCATCCCCGCCGTCGTGGAGGTGAATCGCAAGCGCAGAACCGGCCGAGAGCTTCCCTTTTCCATGCCGAAGACCTGTCCCGTCTGTCGGGGACCGGTCACCCGCCTCGCAGGCGAGGTCGCCGTCCGATGCGAGAACATGGATTGCCCGGCTCAGATCAAACGCAGGCTCCTGCATTTTGGTCAACGTGCAGCCTTGGACATCGAAGGCCTCGGGGAAAAACTGGTCGATCAACTCGTCGACCAGGGCTTGGTCCATAGTCCCGCCGACCTCTTTCAGCTCACACTCCCACAGCTGGTCGCACTCGACCGCATGGGTGAGAAATCCGCACAAAACCTGATCGATAACCTCGACCGTGCAAAGGAGCGCCCCCCTTCGCGTCTGCTCTTCGGACTCGGAATCATGCATGTCGGGCAGACCGCGGCGCGTAACCTGCTCGCTGCCTTCGGCTCCATCGACGCCCTCGCCGAGGCATCCCCCCAACAACTGCAAGAGGTCGAGGATATCGGACCCGTCATGGCGGACAGTGTCGCCCAGTTCTTTCGCTCGGACCACAATCGCGCCACCCTCGAACAACTGTGCAGAGCCGGCGTTCGTTTGCAGAATACAGTGCCGAAAACCGCTGGGCCGCCCGAATTACACACCATGGAAGGGCAAACCTGGGTCTTGACGGGAACCCTCACCGAGTTCACCCGCGAACAGGCCAAGGCAGAGATCGAACTGCGCGGCGGCAAGGTCACCGGCTCCGTGAGCAACAAGACCGACTACGTCCTGGCCGGGGAGAACGCCGGCAGCAAGCTGGACAAGGCCCAGACCCTCGGCATCGCCGTCGTCTCCGAACGCGAATTCATGGAGCGTATCTCCCCTGCAAGCCCCGCCTCGAAATCCCCGGTTCCATCGTCACCCCCGCCTAAAGACCTGCTCCCCGGTTTCGAAGCCTAAACGCTCACAACAGGTTCCGGCCCGGGGGGCCGGAAGCCTGATGCCCCTGGAGGGCATCAGGCGAGGTCGGAGGTCCGCAGCACGGCTTCGCGTGCTGCTGCACGGGGCCTGGAGGCCCCGCGCGAGGTCGGAGGTCCGCTATGGGTGGGGGAATGGCGGTGGGCTAGCGGACATTAGGCCGGCTGATGGGGGGAGGTGGATGGTTAAGGTTCGAACCATGATTGATCGGTCATGGCCCCCTGGGAGCGCCGACGTCCCCG
>CALLYA010000343.1 GCA_937875495.1 uncultured Verrucomicrobiota bacterium | reverse complement strand
CGCCCTCTGCGATCTCTGCGGGATACCTCCCCATCCGGATCCGAAGACCTTTTCGGGCGGACTCTTGCTACTGGTGAGGGGTCCGTGGCGGTCGACTGGTCCGATCCACTTCCTCGCCGTTTTCGTCGTAGGCGATCATCGTCACCCGATCCGCGTGGAGGTCAACGACCCAGAAGTGTGGGGTTGACTTTGCGTGGGCCAGGTACCAACGCTCCGGCTCAACGGTCCGCGGATCGCGACCGAAGCAGCCGTCACCGATGTAGATGGTACCCTGTCCCTCGGGCGCGGGTTTATTCCCGTAAAGGGGGATGGTCCGCTTGAGGGTGTGGTCATGATTTTCGAGACCGACGCTCAACCGGTAACGATCGAAGAGGGGCAACCACCACTTGCGCCCGGCCTGGGAGGAGGAGCCGTCGTACTCGCGATGGCTTGGGTAAAGGGGCACGTGGTAGCAGGCCATCAGATAAGGGAACTCGTCGGTCTGTTCGAGTTGGTACTGAAGCCATTGGGACTGGCGCCCGCCATGGGGAACGAGGTGGCCGGTATCGAGTCCGAGCAACACGAGGAGGTCGCCGAAGCTCCGGCGAAAGTAAGTCGGTCCGTCCTTTGGTGCGAAGAGGTGCATATAGAACGGGGACCGCTCAAAGAAATTCTTGGATTGGATATCGTTATTGACCTCGTGATTTCCGATGGTTGCGAGGATGGGGATGATGGTTCCGTCGCTTCGGACCAATTCCTCTTCGAGGATGGCGAGGTAATCACGCCAGAGGTTCCAAGCTGAGAGCCGGCCATTGGCGTAGGCGAGATCGCCGCCGATCAGGACGAAACCGGGGTCATGTTTCGCCGCCTCGCGGCAGAGGGCACGGGTTCGATCGCCCACGCCCATGTCACCACCGGTGACGAATTTCAGGGTGGATGGCTTAAGTGGGAGTGATCGGAAGCTCTTTTCGGTGGTGTAGCCGGTTTCCGGCGAGCCTGCGATGAAATGGAATGTGCAATTCGGCGTGAGGTTTCGCAGTTCGATTTTCTGCACGTAGACATGGTCCAGGCCGGGGATCTTCGCCTGTCGGCCTTCGGCTCGGAACCGGTAATCCGCGGCACTCCCGCCGCGCGGCTCGCGGTCGTACAACACTTCGGCCGCGGGATTGGCCGATTGATCGGTCACCAGATGGATGGCGAGGGTTCGAGCCGTATCATCACGGTGCCAAGTGATGAAGGAGTGCAGCACCTCGGCGCCGGCATGCGCGGGCCAGAGCAGCAGCATGGCGCAGAACAGTGCGAAGGCATGGATGGCCTTGACGGCAATGCCTTGTTGAGGAGTCGGTTGTATCATCATCGTCTTCAGGGTTATCTCCATGGTTTGCGATATCGCTTGCCTGCTGTGGGGGACATCGGGCTGGGGTGATCCAGTGGCCGAGGCCGGGATAGGTCGTCAACCGGGCGCACGCAGGCGGACTCAAAACTGATTCCACATATCGCATGAAGTGGCAATGTTGCAGGGAAAGTAGGGGGAGTTTACGAAACAAGCTCGGGGTCGCTTTCGGCCTCGGAATGGAACGGCAGCGGGATGGGATTCGGACAGGAGAATCCGGGTAGTTCAACTGTATTGTTCCGGCGAGGCTTGAGCGGTGCTCAGAGGGCCAGATGCCAACCAGAACAGGAATTGATTTCGATACCGTCGCGCCAATGATCTAGCTGATCGGGATATCGTCCTCAAGAGGGAACCACAGATGGACACAGATGGACACAGATCAGAAAGGGAAATTATCTGTGTGAATCTGTGTTTATCTGTGGTTGAAAGAATGGATTTCTCGCAGCAGGAACCTTTCCCCGCAACAGGCTGTCTGAAAAAACCCTATTGGGCCACAACGAAAGGTCGCCTGGATAGGATGGGGAGGACTTCCGCTAAGACGCCAAAGAGGTTGATGGTCTGGCGAAGGCCGCAGCTGCGCTCGCACCCATTCATACCGCTCAGGTCAGGTCCAAACGTGTCGCCCCCCCCAAGTCGACTTGGCGGTTCAATCTCCTCTCTCCTCCTTGGCGCCCTTGGCGTCTTGGCGGTTCACCTCCCTCTCTCCCCCTTGGCGTCCTTGGCGACTTGGCGGTTCACCTCCCTCACTCCCCCTTGGCGTTCTTGGCGACTTGGCGGTTCACCTCCCTCACTCCCCCTTGGCGCCCTTGGCGACTTGGCGGTTCACCTCTCTCTCTCCCCCTTGGCGTCCTTGGCGTCTTGGCGGTTCAATCTCCTCTCTCCTCCATGGCGTCCAAGTCGACTTGGCGGTTCACCTCCCTCTCTCCCCCTTGGTGTCCTTGGCGGTTCAATTCCCCTGCCTTCACGCATTACCATGACGGAATCGCTCCCCCCGCTGCGTCCTCTGCCGGAGGCTCTCCGGATCCGGGTGGACTGTGGGGGGCGGAAAAAAAGCGCACGGCGTGGGGCCGTGCGCTTTGGGTGGTGGGTGTTGGTATTCGGTTAGAAGGTCACGACTTCGACTCGTTTGATCAGGGGCATCTCGGCGAGTTTAGCCATGGCCTCTTCGCTCGGTGCGCTGTCGATGTTGACGAGTGTGGTTGCGGTGCTACCGGCTTCGGTGCGGCCGCAGGTCATGCCGGCGATATTGATCCCAAGATCGCCGAGGAGTTTGCCGATGTAGCCGATGACGCCGGGACGGTCCTCATTAAAGACGACCAACAAGGTGCCGGTAGGCTCCGCCTCGACGGGGAGTCCGTTGATCCGGACGATGCGCGGGCGGTTCGGGGTGTACATCGTGCCGCTGACGGAGAACTCGGAGCCGTTGGCCTTTGCGGTGATCTTGATCAGTTCGGAGAAGACACCAGGCTCGTGGTTTTTACGCTCCTGGACATCAACCCCTTGTTCGGAGGCCTTGTTCAGTGCATTGACGATGTTGACGCTATCGCCGAGGCCGCGCCGGAGGATGCCGACCAGGATGGAGCGAGTGACGGGGCTGGTTTCGGAATCGGCCAGGCGTCCTGCGTAGGTGATTTCTAGAGTTTCGATCCGCTGGGGTGCGAGGACTCCGAGGAGACTGCCGAGGTTACGGCCGAGGGTGATGAAGGGGCCGACGGCCTCCATCGTCTTCGCGTCGAGGCTCGGCATATTGACGGCGTTACGAATCGCACCACCGCGGAGGACTTCCACGACGTTTTCTGCGACCTGGATGCCGACGTTGAGCTGAGCTTCGGTGGTTGAAGCGCCCAGGTGTGGGGTGACGACGATGTTCTCGTTATGGAAGATCGGGTTATTGAAGTCGGGTGGTTCATGATCGTAGACGTCGAATGCGGCGCCTGCGACCTTCCCCTCCTCGAGAGCCTTGAGCAGGTCTTCTTCGTTCACGATGCCACCGCGGGCGCAATTGACGATCCGGACTCCCTTTTTCATTCGGGAGATGGAGTTGGAGTCGATCATGCCACGGGTCTCATCGGTCAGCGGCATATGCACACTGATGAAGTCTGCGCGGGCGAATAGTTCGTCCTTGTCGACGACCTCGACGGCCAGGGTCTTGGCTTTGCTCATGGAGATGTAGGGATCGTAGCAGATGACCTTCATCCCGAAGGCGATCCCACGTTTGGCGACCTCGGTTCCGACCCGGCCCATGCCGAGGATGCCGAGGGTCTTCTCGTTGAGCTCCACACCTTTGTAGATTTTACGGTCCCATCTGCCTTCATGGAGGGAATGGTGTGCCTGGGGCACGCGTCTGGCCAAGGCCATGAGGAGGCAGAAGGCGTGTTCCGCAGTGGAGATGGTGTTGCCGTCGGGCGTATTCATGACGATGACGCCGCATTCGGTGGCGGCATCCAGGTCGACGTTATCGACGCCGACGCCTGCCCGTCCGACGACCTTCAATTTCTTGCCCGCCCGCAGCACATCGGCGTCCACCTGCGTCCCAGACCTGATGACCAGCGCATCGCAGTCGGCGATCTCGCTGATCAGCTCCTCCTTGGGAAGGCCTGTTTTGACGACGACTTGGGCACCCGGCAACTGCCGGAGGATCTCGATGCCCTTTTCTGCGAGTGGATCACTCACCAGGATTTTCATAGTAACGCTCCTTGATCCCATATGCTGCGCATCCACTTGGCGGGATGCAGGTTTAGGGCTTCATCATAAATTCGGCGGTGCAGGAGTCAAGCGTCTGGAGGGTGGGGGAGACGAATTCGTTAAAAAAAGTTCGAATCGATCGCCAGACGGCAGCCGCTTTCCCATCCGGAACCGGAGAGTTTCCCGCAGTGGGCGCAGCGGGCGCGGTGGCGTTTTCGACCTGCCTCTGGGGGTGGGTAGAACCAATGCTCTGCCTCCTACATTTTCAGGGGAATTATGTAGATACCCCGTTTAAGCAGGCCTCGTCTTCTCGTACAGTGCCTCTCCTCGCACTCCTCCTCCTACTCGTACTCCTACTCGTACTCCTACTCGTACTCCTACTCGTACTCGTATCTGCGCCCTCTGCGGGAGTCCTTCCCAATCCGGCCCTGGCGACCTTTCGTGCTGGTCCAAGAGGGTTTTCGGACGGGCTCCCTCGACAGCTTCTTAATCCATACCGTCCAACTCCTCGACCAGGTCCTCCCACTCCGCGTTATAGCGATCGAGATCGGCCTGGAGTTGTTGCAGATCACGGTTGTATTTCTGAGCCAGCTCCGCGCGGGTGTAGGTTTCGGGGTCTTCCAGAACGGTGACCAGCACCTGTTGTTGGGCTTCCAGTTCGACGACTCGTGCCTCGACATGATGCAAGCGCTGTTCGAGTTTGCGGCGGGAGCTACCGTTTCGCTTTCGATGTTCGGCCTCCTGTCTGCGCTGCTCTTTACTCTTGAAACCGCGGGTAGCTTCGGCTGTCGGGTCTGATTTGCTCGTGTCGGGGGCGACCCGAACCGGGGGAGGCTTCACCGGTGTGGTTTCGCCGGTCCGGGCCGCCAAGAGCGCCTCCTGTTCCTGGTTCCATTTTTCCTCGTAGTAGGCGTATCCACCGAGGTAACGGCGCATGGAGCCCTGTTCGATCCGGACCACGTTATTCACGGTTTGGCGGAGGAAGTGCACGTCATGGCTGATGGTGATGAGTGTGCCTGTATAGCCGGAAAGCGCCTCGATCAGGGCCTGGACCGACTGGATATCGAGGTGGATCGTCGGCTCGTCGAGCATCAAGAGGTTCGGCGGGTTCAGCAGGATTTTGACCAGGGCGAGGCGGCTCTTTTCGCCGCCGCTGAGCACACCGGCGCGCTTGAAGACTTCGTCTCCGGGGAAGAGAAACCGACCGAGGACCGAGCGCACGACCGACTCTGAGTGCCGGCGGCCGCTGCGCATGGCGTTTTCCAGGACGGTTGCCTCTGAGTCGAGCATGTCGAGGCGATACTGGGTGTAGTAAGCGAGCTGAACGTTGTGCCCGATGGTGCGGCGTCCCTTGTCGACGTCGAGGACCCCTGCGACGATCTTCATCAGGGTTGACTTGCCGGCGCCGTTGGGTCCGACCAAGGCCAAGCGTTCACCGCGTTCGACGGTGAAGTCGAGTCCGTCGTACACGGAGAGATCGCCGTAGCGCTTGACCACCCCTTCCAGAGTGACCACGCGGTGGCCGGACGGGTCGGGTTGTGGGAATCGGAAGGAGAGGACGTCGGGATCGGTCTCGATCTGGATACGGTCGATTTTTTCCAGGGCCTTGATTCGGCTTTGCACTTGGCGTGCCTTGGTGGCCTTGGCACGGAACCGCTCGATGAACCGCTCCTGGCGCTCGACCTCACGGTCCTGGTTCTTCTTGGCGGCGAGCAGCTGATCGCGCCGCTGTGTCTTGGCCTCGAGGAAGCCGTCGTAATTGCCGCGGTATTCAACGAGTCGACCATGATCGATATCCACGACGGACGTCACGAGGTTGTTGAGAAATTCACGGTCGTGGGAGACCAGCAGGAGGGTACCGCGTGCACCGAGCAGGAAGCGTTGGAGCCAGAGTACACTTTCGAGGTCGAGGTGATTGGTCGGTTCGTCCAGCAGGAGCACGTCCTGAGGCAGGAGCAGGAGGCGCGCGAGGGAGATGCGCATCAGCCAACCACCGCTCAATTCCCGGGCGGGGCGTTTGAAATCGCTCACGCGAAAGCCGAGACCGCAGAGGATTTCTTCCGCGCGATGTTCCAGCTCATAGCCGCCCAGCATCTCGAATGAGCTCTGCAGGTGGCCCATCTGAAGCAGCAGTCTGGAACGTTCTGGGGCGTCGTCCTGCTGGTCCAACTGATGAATGCGCTGTTCGATCTCGTGCAGTGCCTGTTCAGCGGCCTTCAAATCCTCCGGCAATTCGGTGGCCAACTCGAAGACCGTTTTGTCCAGGTTCACGGTTTCCGGCTCTTGTGCCAGGTAACCAAAGCGCGCCTTGGTCGGACGTTCGATCTCACCGGAATCGGGTTCTGCCCTTCCCAGGATCATCGAAAACAGGGTGCTCTTGCCGGAACCATTGGGTCCGACGAGTCCGATTCGCGAACCCTCACGGATCATGAGCGAGGCGTTATCGAAGAGCACCTTATCGCCAAAGGCCTTGGTAATGTTCTGCAGTGAAATCATGATGGTAACAATGCCAACCCGGAGACTTGATTCATCGCGTGTAGAATCCACAAACATCTTCGCTGGCATGGGGCAGGTCAAGGCGTGAGGGCAGCGCTTTGCGCAGTGGGTGAGTTGGATCCGCAGATGGCCGGCGACGCAGATAGTTGGGAATGGGGATCGGGGTTGGATGGGGAGGTCTCGCGCAGAGGCGCAGAGGCGCAGAGGTGTATTGGGAGGGGGGAAAGGGACTTACATCGGAGCCGTTTTCAACAACTGCCTTGGTCTACTGAATCGGTATAACCGAAAATATCTCTCAAAAAGTAGGCTGCAGAGCATGGAACCTACCCACCCGATAGGTTGGTCGGAAACGTCACCGCGCCCTCTGCGGGAGGCTTTCCGGGTC
>CALLYA010000342.1 GCA_937875495.1 uncultured Verrucomicrobiota bacterium | reverse complement strand
TCGCCAGTAACCCGCATCAAAACGGTGCTGCTATTACGACTCAAATACCTCGCACCATCCACAGCCCACAATCATCAACTTCTTCTCATCAGCAGGCTCAACGTCCGCAATCACGTTGCTCTTGCTCCACCCACAGCGGACCTCCGACCTCGCACGGGGTCGCCAGGCCCCGTGCAGCAGCACGCCCACGCGTGCTGCGACCCTCCGACCTTCGCGCGGGGGCCTCAGCCCCACGCGCCGCAGCACGCGAAGTCGTGCTGCGAGATGGTGGGTGGGGTTGAGCATTGGGCTTGAGAACATTGAGCCTGCTGATGGGGGAGAAGAGTGGGCCGACGTGGACGTCGGCGCTCCCAGGGGGGGCAGACCTCTGGCTTCGCCAGTAACCCGCATCAAAACGGTGCTGCTATTACGACTCAAATACCTCGCACCATCCACAGCCCACAACCATCAACTTCTTCTCATCAGCAGGCTCAACGTCCGCAATCACGTTGCTCTTGCCCCACCCACAGCGGACCTCTGACCTCGCACGGGGTCGCCAGGCCCCGTGCAGCAGCACGCCCACGCGTGCTGCGACCCTCCGACCTTCGCGCGGGGGCCTCAGCCCCACGCGCCGCAGCACGCGAAGTCGTGCTGCGTAAAGCGTGCTGCGTAACCGCAAATCTGCTTGCGGTAGTATGGGGGTTTTTGCATGGTGAATGAAAAGGGGTCTTTAGCATGTCGGATTGGCAACTCGAAGAGATGGTGGAAGCGCTGGATGGGAGTCCGGACTATCGGGTATTGCGCCGATATCGCCGGCCGGAGCGCTATCACTTCCCCGCTGAAGGGGATGAGGAACCGAAGATCGGCCTTTTCATCGACCTGGAGACCACCGGGCTGCGGGTTGATGCGGACCGGATCATCGAGCTGGGTTTGGTCCCCTTTGAGTTCTCATCTGACGGCCGTCTCTTCCGGGTATTGGAGGACTACGATGAGCTGGAAGATCCGGGGCGGCCGATCCCGGCTGAAGTCGTCGATCTGACCGGGATCACCGATGAGATGGTGCGCGGTCATGCGATCGATGATGCCCGGGTGGAAGCGATGGTGGAGAGCGCGGCGATCGTGATCGCCCACAACGCCGTGTTCGACCGGAAATTCGCCGAGGCGCGCTGGCCTATTTTTGAAAAGAAGGCTTGGGCCTGTTCATTGCAGGATATCCCCTGGCGCGGGGAGGGGTTCGAGGCGACCAAGCTGGAGTACCTGGCCTATCGGTTCGGCTTCTTTTACAACGGCCACCGCGCGGTTTCGGACTGTCTGGCGGGCATCGAGCTGCTCTCCCGGCATCTCCCCCGAAGCGGCGCACCCGCCATGCGCGTGCTGTTGGATCGCGCACGGAAGTCCTCCTTCAGGATCTTCGCGGAAAACGCGCCGTTCGAGGCCAAAGACACCCTGCGCGGGCGTGGCTATCGCTGGAACACCGGCGGCCCGGGGCAGCCGCGTTGTTGGTTCAAGGACGTCTCCTCCGAGCGACTGGAAGACGAAGTCGGCTACCTCCGCAGCGCTGTCTATCGTGATCTCTCCGCGAACCCGACCACCAAGAAGATCACCGCGTTCGAACGCTACTCCACGAGGGCGTAGTCCAGGGGTTCCGGCCGGGGAGGTCCCCGGCCGGAAGCCTAATGCCCCTGGAGGGCATTAGGCGAGGTCGGAGGTCCGCAGCACGGCTACGCGTGCTGCTGTCCGTGGCCTGGAGGCCCCGGACGAGGTCAGAGGTCCGCTGCGGGTGGGGTGTGACGATGGGCTAGCGGACGTTGAGCCTGCTGATGGGGGGAGAAAGGTTCGAACCATGATTGATCGGTCATGGCCCCCCTGGGAGCGCCGACGTCCCCGTCGGCTCACACTTTGAATTGGGGCCGACGTGGACGTCGGCGCTCCCAGGTATAACACGGCCCGCTCTGTCGTGCTGCGAGATGGTGGTCCGGTGGTAGCCAGACCGTCCCGGTCTGGTCGCCAGCAGTTTAAGCAAGCTCGACCCTCTCGCATTACCCAACCACCACGGTGCGGCGCGAGCTCTCTCCCGCATCAGCAGGGTATACGGGTTGCGAACTTCTGTTGGTAGCGTCCGCGTTCCGACCAGACCAAGATGGTCTGGCTACCAACTGCGCCTCCGCGCGAGCCATCCGCTCATCAGCAAGTTCAACGTTCTCAAGCCTACTGCTACACCCCACCTCCAACAGACGCTCGGCCTGCTGATGGGGGGAGAAAGGTTCGAACCATGATTGATTGGTCATGGCCCCCTGGGAGCGCCGACGTCCCCGTCGGCTCACACTTTGAATTGGGGCCGACGTGGACGTCGGCGCTCCCAGGTATAACACGGCCCGCTCTGTCGTGCTGCGAGATGGTGGTCCGGTGGTAGCCAGACCGTCCCGGTCTGGTCGCCAGCAGTTTAAGCAAGCTCGACCCTCTCGCATTACCCAACCACCACGGTGCGGCGCGAGCTCTCTCCCGCATCAGCAGGGTATACGGGTTGCGAACTTCTGTTGGTAGCGTCCGCGTTCCGACCAGACCAAGATGGTCTGGCTACCAACTGCGCCTCCGCGCGAGCCATCCGCTCATCAGCAAGTTCAACGTTCTCAAGCCTACTGCTACACCCCACCTCCAACAGACGCTCGGCCTGCTGATGGGGGGAGAAGAGTGAGCCGACGGGGACGTCGGCGCTCCCAGGGGGGGAGACCTCTGGCTTCGTCAGTAACCCGCATCAAAACGGTGCTGCTTTTACGACTCTAATACCTCGCACCATCCACAGCCCACAATCATCAACTTCTTCTCATCAGCAGGCTCAACGTCCGCAACCACGTTGCTCTCGCCCCACCCACAGCGGACCTCTGACCTCGCACGGGGCCACCAGGCCCCGTGCAGCAGCACGCCTAGGCGTGCTGCGAACCTCCGACCTCGCGCGGGGGCCTCAGCCCCACGCGCCGCGGCACGCCCCGTCGTGCCGCGTAAGAAATCGATTGCCTCGGATGAGTCGTTTTGGGATGATGCACGTCTTAGTCCATTGAATTGAAATTCAGCAATCGGGAGACATTTCATGGCAGCAGCATTTCCAGAGATCACAAAGATCCAATATGAAGGCCCGGCATCGGCGAATCCTTTGGCATTTCGCTACTACAACCCGGAGGAGGTTGTAGAGGGGAAGACCATGAAGGAGCACTTCCGGTTTTCCGTGGCGTACTGGCACACAATGCGCGGATCCGGCGCGGATCCGTTCGGTCCCGGCACGATGTGGCGTCCTTGGGAAGGTCCGGTCGACAACCTCGAGAACGCGAAGAATCGCGTGCGGGTGGCGTTCGAGTTCATGCAGAAGCTCGGTGTCGAGTACTACTGCTTCCACGACCGCGACGTGGCGCCTGAGGGTGCGACCCTGGCCGAGACGAACAAGAACCTTGACGAGGTCGTCAAGGTACTCAAAGAGGAGCAGGAGCGGACCGGTATTCGGCTGCTTTGGGGCACGGCCAACCTGTTCAGCAATCCGCGCTACATGCACGGTGCCGCCACCAGCTGCAACGCGGACGCCTTCGCCTTTGCCGCGGCCCAGGTCAAGAAAGCGCTCGAGGTCACGCTCGAGCTCGGCGGACAGGGCTACACCTTCTGGGGTGGGCGTGAGGGGTATCAGACCATCCTCAACACCAACATGAAGCGTGAAATGGATCACCTCGGCGCGTTCATGCACATGGCGGTCGATTACGCGAAGGAGATCGGCTTCAAGGGGCAGTTCTACTTCGAGCCGAAGCCGAAAGAGCCGACCAAGCACCAGTACGATTTCGATGTCGCCGCCTGCATCAACTTCCTGCGCGCTTACGGGCTTGGGAACAAGATCAAGATGAACATCGAGACCAACCACGCCACCCTGGCCGGGCACTCGGTCGAGCACGAGCTCGAGTACGCCGCAGCACAGGGCTTCTTAGGATCCATCGATGCCAATTCCGGCGATCTCCTCCTGGGCTGGGACACTGATCAGTTCCCGACCGATGTCTATATGACAACCAAGATCATGCTCACGCTGCTCAAGTACGGCGGCTTCACCACCGGCGGCCTCAACTTCGACGCGAAGGTCCGGCGCGAGAGCTTCGAGCCGGTTGACCTTTTTCACGCGCACATCGGTGGCATGGACACCTTTGCGAAGGGCCTCAAAATCGCTGCGGCGATCCGGGAGGACGGGACCCTGGAGAAGATGGTCAAGGATCGGTATGCCTCCTGGGACAGCGGTATCGGCGCCGAGATCCAGGCCGGCAAACACTCCTTCAAGAGCCTTTCCGAGTATATGCTCCAGAAGGGTGATGTCACCCCGAACACAAGCGGTCAGCAGGAACTCTACGAGAACGTCCTGAACCGATTCGTCTTCTGATCAGCCAACTTCAGCAAGCCGAATACCATATCCAAACCCACGCGCGCGGCGTCTTGCTTTTGGCACATCGCGAGTATTTCCCGGTGCAAACGAAACGGTTGTCACCGGGTCCGTTTAGTGGACGCGCTCGATCACCTTGCCCGTCTCGATTCGGAAGAGCCGCGAGGCGAGCGCCTCGGCCTCCTGGCGGCTGTGGGTAACGTGCAGGCAGGTCACGCCGGTCTCGGCGGAGAGTGTGGCCAGCAGTTGTACCATCGAACCGCGCATCTCCTCGTCGAGTGCGCTGAGCGGTTCATCGAGGCAGAGGACCTTGGGTTCGAAGGCGAGTGCACGGCCGAGGGCGACCCGTTGGCGCTCGCCACCGCTCAGCCCGTGAATGCGACGATCGAGCAGCGGCAGAATCTCCAGGCGGTCTGCCAGGTGCTTGACGCGTTCGCGGATCTCGAGCTTATTCTTGCGTCGGATCCAGAGCGCGAAACCGAGGTTTTGGGCGACGGTCATGGTGGGGAAGAGGGCGCCGTCCTGCGGGACGTAGCCGATTCCGCGCAGGGCGGGCTTCCAGTGGGTCACGTCCTCGCCACCCAAGAGGATCCTGCCGGCAACGACCGGGCGCAGTCCGCAGAGGGCCTCCAGCAGGGTGGTCTTGCCGCTGCCGGTGCGGCCCATCAGGACCCCATACGCGCCCGCCTCCAGGGTGAAGTCGATGGCGTTCAAGTGGAAGCTGCCTGCACGGACGGAGACCGCCTGGAATTCGATCATGGGCGTGTTGTTCATCATCATTGCAGCCCGTCCGGTAAGTGGTCGTCGCCGAAGACGCGGACCGCCACCAGGACCGCGATGGCGCAGAGCACCATGAGGAGCGAGACCGCGACTGCGGCCTCGATATTGCCCACGCTCAGCTCCAGGAAGACGGTGGTGGGCAGCACCTCGGTGCGCAGCCGGGTTGCGCCGGAGAAGACGAGGATGGGGCCGAACTCACCCAGGGCGCGTGCCCAGGCGAGCGTCCAAGCGGTCAGAATCCCCCGACGCGCTTCGGGGAGGACCACGAGCCAGAAGGCCTGACTGCGACTGCAGCCCAGGGTCAGCGCGACCTGTTCCCTGCGGCGGTTCAGCTGTTCGAAGGTGGCGCGCATGGTACGCACCGCGAAGGCGCATGCGACCATGAACTGGGCAAGGATGATGCTGGGGATTTCATAGGTGATCGGCACGACCTGTTCCACGGCGCGGCCGAGGGGTGTCTGAAACAGGATCAGCAAGCTCAGTCCGATCACCAGCGGCGGCAGGACGATCGGGATATCGAGCACGGCATCGACCAGGCGTTTGCCTGGAAAGCGGTAATGGCTCATGACATACCCGATCGGGACGGCCACCCAGACCGAGAGCAGGGCGGAGATCGTGCAGGTGAGCAGGCTCAGCCGTGCCGCGAACCGGATCTCCGGCGAGCGGAGCGCGGCCAGCAGCTCGCGGGGATGGGTGAAGGTCGCATCGGCCGTGAGCAGCGCGAGGATCAGCAACAGATAAAGCCCGCTGATGCCCCACAGCCCCGCCAGAAAAGAGCGGTCGTGCAGCTTACGAACGGCTTGGTCGGTTGCGTGCTCGTGTGTCATGCGAGAGGTCGGAGGTCGGCTGTGGGTGGGTTTTGGGGGATGATTGAGCTTGCTTTGCCTGTTGTACACCAGACCGGGACGGTCTGGCTACCACTGGGCCGGACGTTTTCCGGCCTGACGGCCGGAAGCCTGGGCCTGAGGGCCCCAGGCGAGGTCGGAGGTCC
>CALLYA010000341.1 GCA_937875495.1 uncultured Verrucomicrobiota bacterium | reverse complement strand
ATTCAAAGTGTGAGCCGACGGGGACGTCGGCGCTCCCAGGGGGCCATGACCGATCAATCATGGTTCGAGCCTTAACCACCCACCTCCGGCCATCAGCCCGTTCAACGTCCGCTAGCCCTTCACTCTTCCCCCACCCACAGTGGACCTCCGACCTCGCACAGGGCCTCCAGGCCCCGTGCAGCAGCACGCGAAGCCGTGCTGCGGACCTCCGACCCCGCCTGATGCCCTGCGGGCATCAGGCTTCCGGCCGCCAGGCCGGAACCCGATTTTTTTGGTCGCGTATAGTTTTTTTACAAGACTCTCTTGTATGATTTGTGTTAGGAGGTGGGGCAGGAAGAAAGGGACGCGGTCGAAACGGCGCAGGAGTCGGATTCGACAGGCGGAAAGGCATTGAGATGGACAAGGAACGCGGCTTCTGGAGGAGAGGCCTGCGGCTCTTCTGTCTGGTCGGAGCGGTCCTGGTATTCGGGTGCAGGCCGGATACCGAACGGGGTGAAGACACCCCGGCCGCGAAGCGGGTGGAAGGCGTTGCCGAGGCAGGTTCAGCGGTCCTGACGAAGGCGGGGCCGAACGGGGGACGGGACTGGTTTGGGGATGCGACCGAGGAGGTAGGACTTGATTTCGTCCACTTCAACGGGATGTGCGGGCGCTTCTACATTTGTGAGATCAAGGCGCCCGGGGTTGGGGTGGTGGATTTCGACAATGACGGGGATCTGGATCTTTACCTTGTTCAGGCGACGATGTTTGATCCGGGGATGTCGGTCGACGCGGCGGTGATACCGCCCTCCGGGCCGTTGCCGCTGAAGGATCGGCTATTCAGGAACGAGCTGATTGGGCCGAATGGCGCGGTCGGGTCGTTACGGTTTACCGATGTGACGGAGAGCAGCGGGGTGGAAGCGACCGGCTATGGGATTGGGGTGGCGGCCGGGGACTATGACAACGACGGTTGGATCGATCTCTATGTGAGCAACATGGGTCCGAACCATCTCCTTCACAACAATGGCGACGGCACATTCACCGATCGAGCGGTGGCCTTAGGGGTGGAGGACCCGCGGTATAGCACGGGTGCAACGTTCCTCGACTATGACAACGACGGTTGGCTGGATCTCTTTGTGTGCGCCTATGTCAACTTCAAGGAGCGGACAAACATCGAGTGCTTCCACCCTTCTGGTCAGCAAGACTATTGCGGGCCGTTGGCCTATGAGCCGTTGGTGGACCGGTTGTTTCACAATCGCGGGGACGGGACTTTTGAGGATGTGACGGTCGCCTCCCGGATTGCCACGGAGTATGGCAGTGGGCTTGGGGTGATTGGGGCTGATTTCAACCGCGACGGTTGGATGGATATCTATGTTGCCAACGACGCCCGGGAGAACCAGTGCTGGATCAACCAAGGGGATGGGACCTTTCGCAACGACGCGTTGATGGCGGGATGTGCCCTGGACGCGACGGGCGATCCGCAGGCGAGCATGGGGGTGGACGCGGGCGATTTCGATGGTGACGGCGACGAGGACCTCTTCATGACGCATCTGGCGGGGGAGACCAACGCCATCTATGTCAACGACGGGACCGGTTTTTTTGAGGAGATGTCATCGGCGACGGGACTGGCGGTGCCGAGTGTGCCCTACACCTCTTTTGGGACGCGTTGGTTTGACTATGACAACGATGGCTGGCTGGACATAGCGATCGCCAACGGTGCGGTAAGTATAGAGGAGACGCAGGCTCGTGCAGGGGATCCCTTCCCATACAAGCAGCGCAACCAACTGTTTCGCAACGCAGGGAATGGCAGGCTGGTGGAAGTGACCGACCAGGCAGGGGCAGCCTTTGAGCTGATGGAGGTCAGTCGGGGACTCGCCTTCGGCGATCTCGATAACGATGGCGACACGGACTTGTTGCTGACGAACAACTCGGGGCCGGCCAGGGTTTTGATCAACCAGGTTGGGCAGGACATGCACTGGCTTGGGTTGCGCCTATTGGATCGAGCTGGGGTTCGGGACATGTTGGGCGCCCGGGTCTGGGTGGATCGCCAGGGGGCACCGCCCTTGTTAAGGCGGGTGCATGCCGACGGGAGTTACATCTGTGCGAATGACCCTCGGGTGTTGGTGGGGTTGGGGACTTTGGAATCGGTGGAGCGCATCCGTGTCGAATGGCCGGATGGGAGCAGGGAGGTGTTCCTGGGGCTGGATGTGGATCGGTACCATGTGATCCGTCAGGGCGGCGGCATGGCATGGGTGGATTGAATCACGACCTCCCGGTCGGGATCCGGCCGGGGGGGAGGGACGGCGTGGAGTGTGGGAGGACGGTTCATGCTGGTCTGGCAAAGGAGTACGATTTTGTTTGGGGTGCTGGTGTGGTGCCTGCTTGGGTGTCATCGACAGGAGGAGGGGGTGCCGTCGGCGGATAACGTCCCTGACGCGCCTGGATGGGTAGCGCCGCAGCTGCCGCGGGCGGATCTGTCGGGTGTGGATCCCTCGGTGCGCAACCAAATTGAAGTCGCGGAGCGCAAGGCAATGGCGTTGCAGGCAATGGCGCCGATCGAGCCGTCGGCGGTAGGTACGGCGATCGGGCACCTGGGGATGCTCTATGAGACGTACGACTACCACCAGACTGCGGCGGAGTGTTTCGAGATCGCTGGGCAATTGGATCACAAGCAATTCAAGTGGGTGTATTGCCTGGGTTTAACGCATCGATCGCAAGGGAGGACGGAGGAGGCACTGCACGATTTCCAGCGGGTCATGGAGATGTCCCCCGGCTTTTTGCCGGCGCGGATTGGTGCGGGCCAAGCCTGTCTGGATCTGGATCGGCATGAGGAAGCGAAGGCCTTGTTTGAGGCCGTATTGAAGGCGCAGCCGGACAACCCGCCGGCCTTGGCCGGGATGGGGAAGGTTGCGTATGCGGCGAAGGAATGGAAGATGGCGATTGCTGCCTTCGAACGGGCTCTCACGCTTCAACCGGAGGCGACGGCGCTGCACTATTCCTTGGGTTTGGCATACAGAGGTGCGGGGGATTTGGAGCGTGCGCGGGAGCATCTCGATCAACGTGGAAAGTTAGACGCGTTCATGCATGACCCGATCTATGCGGAGATATGCAGCTTACGTACGGGCACGCGTGCTCACGAACATCGCGGTGTGAATGCGGGCAAGGGTGGGGATCTGAAGATCGCGATTCAGGAGCTCGAGCAGGCGGTAACGCTCGATCCGCGGATCGCGTCGACGAGGACCAATTTGGGGACTGCCTATGCATTGGCGGGGAGGTTGGAAGACGCGCTCGATCAATACCGTGCCGCGATTGCGCTTGATCCACAGGACCGTCGCGGACAGTGCAACTGCGGGATGATTCTGGCCAAGCTGGGCCGTTTGGACGAAGGGCTCGCCTGCTTTGCCGAGGCCTTGGAGTTAGACCCTGACTATTGTGACGCGCACATCGGGTATGCGGCCATTTCCGGATTGCTGGGTGATCTGGAGGGGGCGGAGCGACATTTTCGTTTGGCCTGGAAGCAGGATCCTCAAAACCGGGCGGCCCTGCTTGGTCTGGCCAAGGCATTGGCCCTGCTTGGTGAGGATAGGGCGGCGAGGGAGGTCCTGGAGGAAGGGCGCAAGGTGCATCCCCAGAGCCTTATCCTTGCCGAGGCGCTTGCCCGCCTTCTGGCGACGAGCCGGGATTCAGCGGTTCGGGATGGCGGTAGAGCGGTGGAATTGGCGGCTGCGGTGGTCCAGGTGCGGCCCACCGCGCAACATTGGGAGACCCTTGCGATGGCGTTTGCTGAAGTCGGTCGTTTCGAGGAAGCGGTCAGCCTGCAGCAACGCGCGCTGGGTTTTATCCGTGAGACCACCCCTGTGTGGGTGGGAGAGGAGGGCGATGACGGGCGTGTGAGGGTGGCGTTCATGGAGCTTGAGGATGCCCAATCGCGGCTTGTCGGCTATCAGGCTCATCAGCCGTGCAGGAATCCTCGGTATCGCTTCGACCACTTGGAGGGCCCCATACAGAGCGGACGGCAATAGTGCTAACCAAGAAACAGAATAAGAGCCTGTCCGAAAACCCCGTTGGGCAACAACGAAAGGTCTCCGGGTCCGGATGGGAAGGATTCCCGCAGAGGACGCAGAGGTTTATTGGGGGGGTGCAGCGACATCGAAACAGTTTTCAGCAACTGGCCTAGTCTGCTGAAACGGTATATCTAAAAAAACCAAAAAAGTCAGGGGCAGAGCCTGGAATCTACCCACTCCCAAAGGCAGGTCGAAAACGCCACCGCGCCCTCTGCGGAAGGCTCTCCGGATCCGGATGGGAAAGGCTGGTTGGGAAAGCGGATACCTTTTCGGACAGGCTCGTGCAAGGCATACTTGGGGAGGAGGAAGGACTTCGAATTTTATCTCTTGATCCCTATCTCGCCTTATGTTTGAATTTGATTAATTTCAGGAGCTTTGATTCAACCAACAACAGAACGAGAGGCATATGAAAAGATTACTTCTTTCAATCCTTCTCTGTGGCACGGTGACGGCAACGCAGACGTTTGGTCGATCGATCGGAGTTAATTTCGTATCGGATCGGCGTGCGGAATCGGCATTGGGAGCTGCGGAGGAGGCCGGGTTTGTAGCCCAGGTAAACTGGAACAACTCCATCCCGATCACGGCGGATAACGCCGGTACAGGCAATGCCGCATCCGGGGACATCTCCATGATCGCAACGCCCACCGAGGGTGTGCTTGTGGATGATACGGGCGCCGCGACTGATGTGTACATCTCTTGGGAGAGTTCAAACACATACTCGCAGGACACGGGCACTGCGCCGGCCACGCCTGATCAGAAATTGATGGACGGCTATTTGGATGCTGCTTTGTTGACGGGAGATGTCGCTTATCCGACGGAGATCTACCTCGATAGCATTCCTTATGAGTTGTATGACCTGATCATCTACGTTGGGTCCGACGGCAATGACCGAGTAGGCAAGACGACGCTCGACTACGATCCTGCCACGGATATTTTTTATATGACGGCCTCCAACTGGATCAGTGGAGCGTTCTCGGGAGCCTTCGTCAGGGCGGTGGGTACCACCCAAGAGACGGCGAATGCCGCTCATTACTCGATCTATAAAAACCTGACAGCAAGTTCGGTTGTTATTGAAAACACGCGGGTTACCAATAACGTGGGCCTGCATGGAATTCAGATCGTGGAGATCCTGGACAACGACAACGACGGCATGCTGGACAGTTGGGAATTGAAGAACGGTTTGGACCCGAGCAATCCTGCGGATGCCAATCAGGACGCGGACAATGACGGGTTGACGAACCTCCAGGAGTTCAATCTCAATTACGACCCGAACAACCCGGACATGGACGATGACGGTTTGTTGGACGGTCGCGAGGTCGAGCTCGGCAGCGATCCGTACGTTCAGGATACCGATCGCGACGGCCTCCTGGATGGGGAAGAGGATGCGATGGGACTGGACCCGACCACGCAGGATTCGGACGGAGACGGGTACACGGAACCGTTCGAGATTGCCAACGGTTCGGATCCGACCAACGTCAACTCCGTGCCTGAGGGTTTGGACGCAGCGATCAGCGTCAACTTCATCGGTGGCCGCAGCAATATTGTCGACGAAATCGAGACTGGTGTTGACGGCGGCATCGTAACCGGTGTAGCGGGCGTTGAGGAGCGTCCCAACTGGAACAACGTCGCGTCAGTGGGCGTGGTTGAGGGTGGACCGACTGCGCTTGTCGACGACTCCGGTGCCGACAGCGGCGCTACGATCGAATGGAGCGGGGTACCGAACACTTGGTCGATCACGACGCAGACCCCGCCCGATGGGAACTCGAAGCTCATGAACGGGTATCTCGACACGCTCGACGATTCGACAACCACGGCGATGGTCAGCAATGTCTCCTTCGATCTCTATGATGTGATCGTCTACTTCGAGCGTGACAATACAAACAGCCTCGGGCGGTACACGGTCAACGACCGGGTGCACCACACGCTCGTTCCGGATCCGGTCTGGCCTGTGACGGGCGGCAACGGCGTCTTTATGGAGGCGAATCTGCCGAACGAGATCGGGAATTACACGGTCTTCTCGAACATGACCGGTGATGATATCACGATCCTGGCGTTCCCGCTGACTCACCGCGCGCCTTTGAACGGTATTCAGATCATTGACGCGCCGGACACTGACGGCGATGGAATCTCCGATCGCTTGGAGTTGAAGTATGGGCTCAATCCGAACGACGCGTCGGACGCCGCTGGCGACCTCGACTCGGATGGGCTGACCAACCTGCAGGAGGCCCAGCTGGGCCTGCTCCTGGATGTTGCGGATTGGGACCAGGATGGGCTGCTTGACGGCGATGAGGTCGCATTCGGTTCTGACCCCTGGACTCCGGATGCGGACGGTGATGGGCTGCTGGACGGCGACGAGTTCGCGGTCGGCTCCGATCCTCGGAACCAGGATACCGATGGTGACGGGTACACGGACGACTACGAGTTCATGGTGAAGACTGATCCGACCGATGTGAACATCACTCCTGCTGGGATCGTTGGGATGATCGGCATCAACCTCATTGCCGGCCATAACGGTGACCCAGATGGAGATGGCGTGGAACAGCCTGTACCTGGTGGCTCGGTGACGGGGATTGCGGGTTACATGCAGCAGGCGAACTGGAACAACGTGGCGGACGTCGGCGTCCCCGCGGGTGGTCCGGTTGCTTTGATCGATGATACTGGCGTAGCCTCGGGCGCGAGCGTGACATGGTCCGGCTCGCCGAACACTTGGTCGATTACCACCGGTGCGCCGGCCGACCAGCATGGTCAGCTGATGAACGGCTACCTCGACACGAACAACACCTCCACGACAACGGTGGTCGTCGAGAACGTCTCGTTCCCGACTTACAACGTGATTGTCTACATGGATGGCGACGGCACGAACAACATCGGGTCGTACACGGTCAACGGCGTGAACAAAATGATTCGCGATCAGAACAACAACTGGCCGGTAACGGCCGGCGGGAGGACCTATCGCTTATCGGAGGGCACGTCGGATGCCGGCAATTATGCGATCTGGGAGGGAGTCACCGGAGCGACGTTGACGATCACGGCGACGCCTGCCGAAGGCGGCACGCGCGCGCCGATGAACGGCATTCAGATCTTCGAACCGTTGCCGACCTCTGGTGAAGCCCCTGTGATCACGGGAATTGCCAAGGCCTCGGCAACGGAGCTGACGATCACGTTCGCCTCGGTCGCGGGCGCGAGCTACACGCTCCAGGCTGCGGACAATCCGGCCGGCCCCTTCACCGATCTCCAGACCGGGGTCGCCGCAACGGGCGATTCGACGGCGGTGACGGTTGGGGTCGCTGAAGCGGCGAAGTTCTTCCGGTTGGTTCTGGAATAACAACGCTCAAGAATGGCTAAACGGCCTGCCTGCATCGATTCTGCAGGCAGGCCGTGCGATGAACCACAGAAACATCGACCGGCCTCCTGCTGCGATCGGGCAGTGTGGGGCCGGTCCAATTTTTTTGGCGGTTACAGTCGTCCGAAAAGGCCATTGGCACCGAGCGCGGCTCTCCGGATCCGGATGGGGAGGACTCGCGCAGAGGCGCAGAGGCGCAGAGGGGGGATAGGGAGGACTGGGAATGCAGAAACGTCGAATCTGCTTTCTGCAATTGCCTTGGACAGCAGGCACAGGGCACCCCAAAAAGCCCTCTCAGAAAAGGTTTGGATCAGTGCATGGACCCAAACCACCCCCATGGCCAGGTCGAAACCGCCACCGCGCCCTCTGCGGGAGGCCCTCCGGATGGAGATGGGAAGGACTCGCGCAGAGGCGCAGAGGGGAGAGAGGGAGGACTGGGAATGCAGAAACGTCGAATCTGCTTTCTGCAATTGCCTTGGACAGCAGGCACAGGGCACCCCAAAAAGCCCTCTCAGAAAAGGTTTGGATCAGTGCATGGACCCAATCCACTCCCAAGGCCAGGTCGAAACCGCCACCGCGCCCTCTGCGGGAGGCCCTCCGGATGGAGCTGGGGAGGTCCGGTTGGGAAAGCGGCTTTTTTCGGACAGCCACTAGGTTGCGGCAGCTGACTCAACCCAGGCCGTTGTCGTCTATTGCAGCGGCGATTGGTGAATCAGACCGCGCGAGCGAGGCTGAGTCCGAGAAAGAAGGCGGCAAGGCCGATCATGACCTGGAGGGCGATGTTCGCGAGGGCCAGAAGCAGCGCTCGCTTATCGATGAGGTGTCCGGTTTCGGAGATGAAGGTGGAGAAGGTGGTGAAGGCTCCCATGAACCCGACGAGCAGAACGGTTCGGAATTCAGGGCTGATCGCGCTGCGCTCCACGGCAACGGCCCAAATCAGGCCGAAGAGGAAGCAGCCCAGGATATTGACGGTTGCGGTCGCCCACGGGAATGCGGAACCAAACCATCGGTGGACCGTGGCTGAGAGGCTGTAGCGCGCGAGGGTGCCGCACGCGCCGGCAAGAGCGATCCAGAAGAGCTTGAGGGCCATGAGGCGGGTCCTTGTTTCATTATGCCCGAAAGCAGGACGAATCCACGGATAGGCTTCAAACCGTCTCGTCTGCCTCGGATGGTGGGGAAGATGGGGGGACAATCTGTGGAGGGCAAATGAGGCGGAGTGCGTAGGTAGCCAGGATTCGTGCGTCGGTCTTGAACCCTTGCATGGCGACATAGAATGCCTCGGCACCGTAGGCTTCATCGGGATCGTTCGGGGGAGTGGCCATGGGGAGGGCTTCGGTCACGAGACCGGCGCGTGCCCGCTTGTAGAGTTCAAGCCAGTCTGCAGGGAGTTCGCGCAGTTCCTCGAGGGTTCTTGGGGGGAGTCCGACGAGTCCGATCTGTCCCTTGACCACGCAGACCAGGCCGGGTAGGAACACGTTCCAAAAATGGCCGTGAATGGGGTGCTTGGGTGGGTGTGCGGGGCGGTACAGCCTGCGTTGGAGTGTGGGCGCCTGTTCAGGGGGACTGGAGAGTGGGAGGCGTGGGAAACGGCTGAGCTGCCAGCCTTCGGACTGGGAAAGGCGTGCGGCGAGGTATCGCCCCAGCAGGAGTGGTGAGAGACAGACCAGCAGCAGCAGGCCGAGGGTTCGGGAGGCGGTACGCTTCATCCAGGAGAGGAGAATCGGCTGGGAGAGGCTGGAGAGGAGCAAGGGGTCGTCGACATTGACCACTCCACCGATCCTTGTATTGACCAGGCGGTTGTGTCGCACGACGGCATCGCGGAGCTCCAGTTTTTCTCCGACGTAGGTGCCGGGCAGGACGGTGGTATTGGAGATTTCAGAGTGTTCATCGAGGAGGCATTCCCGTCCGATAACGGCATAGGGTCCCACGACAGCGCCCCGGTGAATGCGGCAATCGGCGCCAAGATAGCAAGGGGGAAGGATCCGGGCGGTGGGATGGATTTCGACGTTTCGTTCGAACCAGATGCCCTCGGGATTGGGACGCCCCGGGAATCCGGCCGGGATGGCGGTTTGATCCAGGAATTTCCTTTGGCTGCTCAGGAGGTCCTTGAAATCTCGGAGAATCAGCAGGTTCTCTTCGGGGATACGGTGGTAACGGACGGGTTGTGGGAGGGCGTCGGGCAGTGACAAAAGACTCAGGTTTGGGTCAAGCCCCGCCCATGCGTCGATCGGGATCAGCGCCCATTGGGTCCATGTCTCCCCACCGGCGGGGGTGGGGAAGGTCAGAAGGCTGGATTCCTGAGCTCCGGCTGGTTCGGGTCCTATCCAGGGAGTGGGGCTGCAGGGCAAAAACTCTTCGTGGGCGAGCAGGATACGCTGCTCACGAGTCAGGGCGATGGTTTTTGCGATGGAGAAGGGCGCTTGTGGGTTGCGAACGAGGTGGTAGTGAAAGCGTGCCCCCCACCGGGTACCGGAACCGAAAAACTGCTCAATGATCTCCGGGTGGTGATGGAGAACGAAGTCGAGGTC
Source organism: uncultured Verrucomicrobiota bacterium (assembly GCA_937875495.1). GTDB lineage: Bacteria > Verrucomicrobiota > CALLYA01 > CALLYA01 > CALLYA01 > CALLYA01. The sequence goes on along the minus strand of CALLYA010000341.1, from coordinate 10,263 downwards.
TTGGACACCCCAAGCGACGATTTGCTCGACGATGAGCTGGAGCAACGGACGATCGATCAGCGGCAGAAGGGTGGGGATGGTGCGGCCGGCCATGGCCTCTAGGCCGGGCGTCGCAGCGGTTGCGAGGATGACCGCTCTCATGGCAACTCTTTCTCCTGATCCATCAATAAGCCCCTCTCCCCAGCAGGACGGCAGGGATGGTCTTGATCAAAATGATGAGATCGAGACGGAGGCTTCTGCTTTGGATATAGTTGAGATCGAGCTCGAGCTGTTGTTGGAAGGGAATATCGCCTCTTCCACTGACCTGCCAGATACAGGTCAGCCCGGGGATGACGTCGAGCCGACGGCGGTCGGCCAGGGTGTACTGCGCGACCTCGCCGACGGTCGGTGGTCGGGGGCCGACGAGGGACATATCTCCTTTGATGACGCACCACAACTGAGGCAACTCGTCGATACTGAGCTTGCGAATGATGCGCCCGATCCAGGTGACTCTGGGGTCACGTTTCATCTTGAAGGTGATGCTTTGACCACCGTGATCGCTCTGGGGCATGAGATCGGTCTTGAGGCTCTCTGCGTTGGGGAGCATTGATCGGAATTTCGGGAAAGGAAACTCCTTCCCCCATTTCCCGACGCGTGTCTGCCAGAAGAGAACGGGGCCACGGTCGGTCAGTTTGACGGCGATTGCGACGACGGCGAAGAGGGGAAGAAGGAGAAGTCCTGCGGCAACGGCGACCGTGATATCCAGCACTCGTTTGACCCAGGTTGTGCCCCGAACGACGAGGAGCCACGCATACTTCTTCCAGTAGAGGCGCGCATTGGTTTGGAGCGAATTGCCGTGAGCAAACCTTTGATAGAGCTCCTCCATGAGGTCGATTCTGGCGGATGGATCGGTCCATGGATGATCGGAAGGGGTCATGGTTACGATAGCGTACTGGGTGTTGCGAGATCGGTGGGGTTGGGGTGTTATTGAAAGGAATGAACCGCTTCATTCGTGGAATTGAAGATCTCCACGATCCTGTGCATACGCACCAGCTCGAAGAGTGTGCGCACTGGCTTGGAGAGATTGGCGAGTTTTACCTCTCCCCCTTGGGCGTGTACTTTGCGCATGCAGGAGAGAAACGCACCGAGCCCGGAACTGTCCACAAAATCGAGCGCGGCCAGGTCGAGCACGACCTGAGATTCTTTTTCCACCGCCGGTGTAATGGCAGATTTGAACTGCTCCACATTGGAAGCATCGAGGTGATGGATTTGGACACGGACGACGGTGACGGGTCCGATCATGGACTTGACCAGTTCCATAAGTAGGCTCCTTTTACCGGATAAATATAGCTGTTTCACGGTGGATTCGCCAATGGCACCTTGGGCCCATGCACTCTCGATAGGCGTAGTGGAAAAAATGTCCTTTTCAAGCGCTTCTTGCATGATCGGATCGAATTTGACTATGGAGCAATGTGGTCCCGGGGTACGAGGTACTTTAGGGTCATCCTGGAGACGGCGTCGGATTGCGCCGCGAATGGCGGGTCTATGGAACTGAAGTATCTCATTTTCTGGGCGGTCTTTTTGGGGGGAATCCCGGTAGGGATCTTTCTTTGCACGGTCTTTCGGTCGGCCATTCATTGGACTGCCGTCCTCCTAGTATGGGCCACCGCCGTTCCCGAATCGGCCGGGATCAACTTCTTTTCGAGGGAGTTCTACCGTGCATCGACCCGCGGGTTGGAGGTCAGCCTGGTCGATTTATGTGCATTGGTCATGTGTGCAGCGATCTTCACGCAGCCGGCGCGTTACAAGATTCGTTGGATCCCTCCGCTGACCATCCCGTATGGGGTCTATATTCTGATCGCATTGGCATCCTGGAGCCTGGTAGGCCCGGCCTTTGGAGTCCCTGATGGGATGGGGGCACCGCCGTACGATCGATTTGAGGTGGGCCTGTATCCGTTGTTTGAGATCAGCAAGGTGATCCGGGGGTGTTTTGTCTATTGGGTGATGGTGAATTATCTCCAGGAGAAGGGCGCGGTTCGGGCTTTGGTCGTGGGCTTTGCGGTGACGGCTTTTTACATGGCGCTGGTGAGTCTGACGGACCGCTACCTTTTTGGTGTGCACAGGGTTCAGGCGACTTTGGGGCATGCGAACAGTCTTGCGACTTACATGGCGATGACGGGGACGGTGATGTTTTCGTTTGCCCTGGGTAGTTCACGTTGGCTGATCTCCGGCCTATTCACCTTTTTGACGGGGTTGGCGGGAGGGAGCGTTATCCTGACGATTTCACGGGGCGGTTTGATGGCCTTGGCGCTTGGGCTTTATGCGGTCTGGTCGGCCCTGTATCGTCGGTTTTTCAATATCAAGAACACGGTGATTGTCGTGCTCAGTTTGGGAGCTGGCCTTGTCGTTTTGGGGATGGCGTCCGACACATTGAGGACGCGGTTTGTGGATGAGCAGGATGCCGGGGCGGACCTTGAATACCGCAGGCTATACAACGAAGAGGGCAGGTTGATGGCAAGGGACCACCTCTTGGGTGTGGGGATGGGCAATTTCTCCGCCTGGTCCTGGAATCGATATGCTGAATTGGTTGATCCTGAGCTGCCGCCGGGCACGCCTGCGCACAACATCTGGTACCTGACGGCGGGAGAGCTTGGGATCCCGGGGCTGCTGGCGCTGATTTGGATTTGGGCTCGCTTTTATGCGATAACCCTTCCTTTCCTCTGGGGCAAGGGGGTGGATTTACTGACGGTGCTTGCGGTTGCGGCGGTCGCTGCCACCTTGGTTTGTCATTTTCAGTCGCTGTTGCAGCTGGGATATCGGCAAACCCCGATGTATTTCATGATCCGCGTATTAATGGCGGTTGCGGTTGCTGCCTATCTCGATCAGCGCAAGGAAGCATGAGGCCGCGGGGAAGAGGTCGGAGGTCCGCTGTGGCTGGAGCTTTGGCTGGGGGAGTGTGAACAATCGAGCGTGGGCGCGGTGGCGTTTTCGACCTGGCCACGGGGGTGGTTTGGGCCATGCCCCGTTCCCAACCGCCGATAAACCGTCCACGCGTATTCGATTCGGTCAGCGTCATGCGTGAAGGCAGGGAAATGAAACCGCCAAGACGCCAAGAGCGCCAAGGGGGGGAGGGAAGACACGTTTGGATTTGACCTGAGCGGTATGGATGGGCGCGAGCGCATTTGCGGTTTTCTCCAGACTCTCAATCTTCTTGGCGTCCTTGGCGCCTTGGCGGTTCTTCTTGGCGTCCTTGGCGTCTTGGCGGTTCTTCTTGGCGTCCTTGGCGTCTTGGCGGTTCTTCTTGGCGTCTTGGCGGTTCTTCTTTTGCGCCGACCCTTGTTGTTGGGAAATTTTTCGGATTTACCGTTTCAGCAAGCCAAGGCAGTTGCAGAAAACAGTTCCGACGTATCTGCATCCCCCCCCTCTGCGCCTCAGCGCCTCTGCTGGTCCTCCCCATCTTCGGGTTGCTTTTGTATTGCTGCCCCTTTTAGAATGGCGCCTTTCTGAAGTGAGCGGACCATCTGATGCAGCATTAAAGGTGTGGGGAGGTTGGACATGTCTGGGCGTCGATATCAATGGGTGATTTTGGGGGTGATCTGCCTGATGGGGTATTGGGTACCGGGTGTCCGCGCCCAAGGCCTGAGACTTTCCGATTTCCTTGGGGAGATGGTGGCCTTGGAGCAATTGCGCACCCTACCGGACCCCTGGTATGAGACGGTGCAATTCGCCTCCTATGATCGCCGGAGCGAGGGGGCGTATCAGCCGGGGTGGTATGCCAATTCCGATGGATTTGGGAACGAGCCGATTCCGAATGTCTTGGAGGTTTTGGATGCACCGACGCAGGAGAACCCCCAGGGGCGGTTCTTGTTGGTGGACGAGACCGGTCCGGGGGTGATGGTTCGGACATGGACGGCCCGAATGAATGGTTCGCTAAAGGTCATTTTGGATGGTGCCGAGGAACCGTTGTATGAGGGGCCGGCGCAAAGTTTTTTGCAGGAGACATACAAAGCGTTGAGCTCTGTTTTCGCCGCGGATCTCCCGATCGAAATCGATCCGTTTCGTCAGCGTGACGCCTGCTATTTTCCGGTTCCTTATTCCAAGGGCCTGCGGGTGGAATGGACGGGACGGTTGGACCAGCTGCACTTCTATCATATTGAGGTGCGTCGCTATGCTGAAGGGGTAGCGGTCCAGAGTTTGGACGGGAACGTGTGGACGGAGAACCTGGAATTGATCGAGCGCACGGTTGCGGCGCTGGCGAACCCCGGTGCCTACCTGGATGGTCTGCTGGCCGATACGGAACAGGGGCAGGTTTCGGCCGAGATTGAGCCTGCAGCGGAGGTGGAGCTGTTTAAGCTAGAGGGAGATGAGGCGCGGGAGGTGGTTCGTCTTGCGCTTCGGGTTCGTGCGGCGGATCCGGTTAAGGCCTTGCGTCAGGCCATCGTGCGGATCTATTTCGACGGGTCATCGCAGCCTCAGGTGGAGTCACCGCTCGGCGATTTCTTCGGGAGTGCGCCGGGGGTGAACCCGTACGATTCGGTCCCCTTCACGGTGCACGCGGACGGGCTGATGGTGAGTCGGTTCCCGATGCCGTTTGCCCGATCGATGCGCATGGTGGTTGTCAATCACGGTTCGCGCAGGGTGTTGGTGGAGGGGAGCGTGTCGCATCGGACTTATACCTGGCAAGCGGGGCGGTCTCAGCATTTCTATGCGGCCTGGGCGGTCGACCACGGTCTGTTGGCGGGACCGGGGGCGCTTTCCTATGATGTACCCTATTTCGTGGGTCGGGGGACGGGTGTTCTGGTGGGTGTGGCGACGATGTTGTTGAATCCGTGTTCGATCCCGACGAGTTATGGAAACTGGTGGGGGGAGGGGGACGAGAAGATCTGGGTGGACGAAGGTCGTTTCCCGGTCTTTTTCGGCACCGGCTCGGAGGATTATTACAACTATTCCTGGAGCTCGCCGGATCTGTTTGCGCATCCGTACTGTGGGCAGACCCACAACACTGGGCCGGGCAATCGCGGCTTTGTGGCCAACCACCGCTGGCATATCTTGGATCCGATCCCATTTGAGCAGCGGCTCGATTTCTTCATGGAACTGATGCACCACGTGCCGACACCCGACTTGAGCTACGCCCGGATTTCCTATGTCTATGCGCAGCCCGACCTGCGAGATGTCCGCCGGCCGATCACGCCGATGGACGTGCGTACCGGGATCGAACTGCCGGAGTATTGGTTGCCAGAGGCACGCATGGGCGCGAACGGTGCGCTGTTCGTGCAGGCGGAGGATTGTGCTCTTTTGACTCCTGGCGAAGGCGAAATCTTCTTGGAGCACGGGCGGATGTGGGCCGGCAGCCAATTGGGCGTGTGGCTTCCGACTGCGGCGGGCGACGCTGTTGAGATCGCCTTTGAAGTCGAGCGGGGTGGGCGATATCGGTTGCACCTGGTGTCGGAGAAGGGTCCGAATTCGGGGGCTGCGCGGGTTTATTTAGACGGTGCGGAAGAGTTCGACAATCGGGTCGATCTGTTTCAATCCGGCCAAACGGTGCTACGTTCAGAATCTGTTGCAGTCGTGGATCTGGAGGCCGGTCGCCATCGCATGAGATTGGTCAGTGAGGGGTCGCATCCGATGGGTGGTGGAATGCGGATCGGCATGGACTATCTGTGGTTGCAGCCTCAATAGCGCAACGATCGGGGTAGGAATAGCATCAAGGGAGAAGCCATGTCAGATAGGCCGAACTGGGCGCCGGACACCTGGAGGAGATTCGAGGCTTTGTACCAGCCTGAATATGAGGATCTGGACAGCTATGACCGGGTCCTGGAGCGTATCCGCGGGCTTCCTCCCTTGGTCATGCCGGCGGAAGTCGAGGAATTGAAGCAGAACCTGGTGGCGGCCGGGCGTGGCGAGGCGTTTGTGTTACAGGGAGGGAATTGTGCGGAGACCTTTGCCGACTGCAATTCCGATAGTATTGCGAACAAGCTTCGCATCCTGCTCCAGATGAGTCTGATTCTCAGGTATGGCACCCGCAAACCGGTCGTTCGCATCGGCCGGATTGCGGGGCAGTATGCCAAGCCGCGGACGGTGGCGACGGAGACGATCGGGGGGGAGGAGCTGCCGACCTATCGTGGGGATGCGGTGAACAGTTGGGAGCCGATCCCGTCGGCGCGGCGTCCGGACCCGCAGCGACTCTTGGACAGTTACTTCCATGCAGCCTCGGTATTGAACCACATCCGGGCACTGTTGTTGGCGGGGTTTGCGGACCTGCACCACCCGTTCAACTGGAACGTGGTGACTTCGGGCAATTGTGAGGCATGGGCGGAGTATGAGGGGATTGTGGAGCGAATTCTGGATGCGATCGACTTCATGGAATCGATCGGCGGTGTTCGCGGGGAGGCCCTTGGCAAGGTCGATTTCTACACATCCCACGAGGGGCTTTTATTGGGGTTTGAGGAGGCGATGACCCGTAAGGACGAAGAGACGGGTGGCTTTTACGATTTGAGTGCGCATCTGCCTTGGATAGGTGCGCGCACGATCGGACCGGGAAGCGCCCACGTCGAGTTCTTCCGTGGGGTCCGGAATCCGATTGGGGTGAAGGTGGGTCCGGATGCCGGCCCCGAGATTGTGATCCCGCTGTTGGAAGCCTTAAATCCGCACAATGAAGAGGGGCGCGTGGTGCTGATCACGCGGTTGGGTGCGGGGCGAGTTGAGGAAACACTACCATCGCTCGTACGTTCCGTGGTTGGGATGGGGATGCATGTCGTCTGGAGCTGCGACCCGATGCACGGGAACACGGTGAGGACGGCGGACGGAGTCAAGACGCGGGATTTCTCGGTGATCCTGGATGAGCTGACCCGGACCCATCGCCTGTTGGGCATCCATGGGGCGCATCTGGGTGGGGTCCACTTTGAGCTGACGGCCCAGAACGTGACGGAGTGCATCGGCGGTGCTGAAGACCTCACGAGCGCCGACTTGAACCAAAAGTATCAGACCTATTGTGATCCACGGCTCAACAACTCCCAGAGTCTCCAGATCGCCTTTCAGATCGCCCGGATGTTGGGGGTGTAGAGGGGGATGGGGTTCAGGTATAAGGGCGAATGAAAAAGAGGTGTGGGTCTCATTTTCGCCCACCCTTGGCCTGCAGGACGCAAATTAGGTGTTAGAGTAGCCAATGGATGGCTGCGGCGACGTCAACCCAACCCTGAATCAGTAGCGAGGAAGACTCCGTGACAACCGAGAACAGCGACAAGAAGACCTTCATCACGATCAACTTCGAGGAGTGTAAGGCCTGTGGTCGGTGCGTCGAGGCGTGTCCGATCAACGGTCTCAAGATGTCCGACCAGTTGAACGAGCACGGCTACCACTATGTCGAGTTTGTCACCAAAGAGGATTGTATTGGGTGTGCCAGTTGTTACTACACCTGTCCTGAACCGTTTGCGATCGAGGTCCATGTCGTTGGGAAGTGAGGCGATGGCGCATCGGATTGTGGGCAAGAGAGAGCGGATTTTATGGTTACCAAGCTAGTCAAGGGCAACACCGCTGTTGCCGTCGGGGCCGTTTACGCAGGTGCGGAGTGTTTCTTTGGATATCCGATCACTCCTGCCAGCGAAATCCTGCACGAGGCCTCGCACCTCTTTCCCGATCTGGGGCGAGCCTTCATTCAGGCCGAGAGTGAGGAAGCGGCGATCAACATGGTCTTCGGTGCCTCGGCAGCGGGTCGAAGGGTGATCACGGCCTCCTCGGGACCTGGAATGAGCCTGATGCAGGAGGGTGTCTCCTATCTCAGCGGTGCGGAGCTGCCGTGTGTGATGGTGGATGTGATGCGAGCGGGTCCGGGCCTCGGCAATATCGGTCCGGAGCAGGGCGACTATCACCAGGTGGTCAAGGGGGGCGGGCATGGCAACTACCGAACGATCGTGTTGGCGCCTAACAGTGTGCAAGAGATGTGCGACCTGACCATGCTCGCCTTCGATCTGGCTGACCGCTATCGCACGCCGGTGGTGGTGCTTGCCGACGGAGTGCTGGGTCAGATGATCGAGCCGCTGCGGTTTCCGGAGCACGCGGTCGAGCCTGAGATGGACCCCTCCTGGTGTGTGGCGGGAATCCCTGAGACACGCTCCAACCTGGTTGCCTCGATCTTTTTGGATTTCGATCAGCAAGAGGCCTTCAATTGGCGGCTGCAGCGCAAGTATGCGGAGATCGAATCCGTGGAGCAGCGCGTCGAATGCCACCGTGTAGAGGATGCGGACCTGGTTCTAGTGGCCTATGGGATCAGCAGCAGGATCTGCAAGACCGCGGTGGACATGGCCAGGGCGAAAGGGCTTGCCGTCGGATTGGTCCGCCCGATTACCCTCTATCCTTTTCCGACCGCGGAGCTGCGACGAATTGCGGAGCGCAGGGCATGCGCGTTTTTGTCCGTTGAATTGAGCAATGGCCAGATGCGGGACGACATTCGCCTGGCGATCGAATGCCGGCGGCCGGTGGAGTTGGTCAACAGGATGGGCGGCCGATTGTTTACCATGGACGAGGTCATGGACAAGATTGAAGCGCTTATGGCGGAGGGTGTTGCGTAATGGCTCAGGAGCGAGTGATCAAGACCCGTGGGCTCTACGGGGAGTTTGTCCGGAAGGGCGGGGCGGCCCCGACCTCGACCCATTACTGTCCTGGCTGTGGGCACGGGGTCCTGACCAAGCTGATCGGGGAAGCCATGGCCGAGCTGGAGATCCAGGATCGGACGATCATGGTCAATCCGGTCGGCTGCGGCGTCTTCGGCTACTACTATTTTGACTGTGCCAATATCCAGGCCTCGCACGGCCGTGCTCCGGCGGTAGGGACAGGGGCCTCGCGTGCCCGTGATGACGCGGTTGTGATCTGCTATCAGGGTGACGGCGACCTCGCATCCATTGGATTGAATGAGACCCTCCAGGCCGCCAATCGTGGCGAGCGGATGGCGGTTTTCTTTGTCAACAACACGGTATATGGGATGACGGGCGGTCAGATGGCTCCGACCACGCTGGTGGGTGAGCGCACCTTGACGACCCCGACCGGTCGAGACCCTCGCAGGGCGGGGTATCCCCTTCGGATGTGCGAGTTGATCGACAACCTGAAGGCGCCGGTTTACATCGAGCGAGTGGCCCTATCGGACATCAAGCATGTGCGTAAGGCTCGGCGCGCGGTGCGCAAGGCGCTTCAGATTCAGAAAGAGAAGAAGGGGTATGCCTTTGTGGAGTTTCTCTCCGGCTGTCCGACCAACTTGCGCATGGGGACCGCTCAGATTGCATCCTTCATCAACGAAGAGATGGCCAAGGAGTTTCCTCTTGGCTGTTTTCGGGATCAATCGCAGGAAGCGGAACCGTACCCGAGTGCGGAGCGGATATACGATCGTCACCGGCTGGACCGCCTATTTGAGCTGGGCCGTGTCACGGCGATGCCGGACATCGAGGGGCGAGTCTTTCCGGATGTACAGGTCAAGATTTCCGGGTTCGGCGGGCAAGGTGTACTCAGTCTTGGGATCATGCTGTTGCAGGCGGGGAACATCGCCCAACGAGAGGTCTCCTGGTTTCCATCTTACGGCCCGGAACAACGCGGAGGAACGGCCAACTGTTCGGTCGTTATTTCGAACGAGCGGATTGGCTCACCGGTCGTTTACAATCCGACCCTGCTGGTCGCGTTGAACCGCCCCTCGTTTGAGCGGTTTGCGGGTGATGTGCTGGAGGGCGGGGTGATTCTGTATGACGCGGCCATGGGCGAAATGCAGGGGCCTGCGGGGATCCAGACGATTGGGGTCCCTGCGATGCAGATCGCGACCCAAGCCGGTTCCGAGCGCGGATCCAACTCGGTGATGCTGGGCGTCATCATGGCCTTAGGTGTCACCCACCTTCCGGAGGCTGCGTTTGGGAAGGCGCTCGAGGAGGCGTTTGAGAAGAAGCCAAAACTGATTCCGGCGAATCAGGCGTTGCTGCACGCCGGCGCGCAATGGGCCAGGGATGAAATCCTGGGCTCGCGGGTGTAGGGAGCCGGCCCGAAAACCCCATCGAGCCACAACCAAAGATCTCCGTCCCCGTACCCGTCCCCGTACCCGCTTCGCTGTTTACGCGTGGGTTTCCGGGCCCAACAGAGCATGGCCCCTACACCCCCCCCATGGCCAAGTCGAAAGCGCCACCGCGTCCTCTGCGGGAGGCTCCTCAAATCCGGATGGAGAGGTCAGGTTGGGAAAGCGGCTGTCTTTTCGGACAACCTCTAGCTCGGCCCAGAAACGTACACGTACACAGCGAAGCGGTACACGTACAC
>CALLYA010000340.1 GCA_937875495.1 uncultured Verrucomicrobiota bacterium | reverse complement strand
TGCCCTCTGTGGCTAATCCCCGTCCGGAAAGACGCGCCCCTCCAGCCAATGGTTTCCGATCCGTCCAATCCGTCTTTGAATCGGGGGCGAAATCGAGACCGATATCGAGACCGAGCTTTCTCTGCCACCGATCATTTCGGACTGCGTTGGCGGGGCCGTTGAAAATGCGCGCTGTAGTTGCATCCTACGAATGGACTCTCTAGTTTGTCTGTTCAGTCAGTGCGTGGCCGCCGGTGCTCCCCAGGGAATTTTCCGGGGTGGAGTTGACAGCCGCCGCCGGTCTCGTATACTGCAACGCTCATCTGCGAAACGCTGGAGCGATCAATCGGATCGGTATCATTGCATAAGAAGAGGCCTTCTTCGCGCGATGGTCCCGATTTGAGTCCGGCAATCAAAAGCCTCTGTCGCGGTATGCACCTGACAGAGGAACAGTGCTGGACGAGTCACCTTGGCAGAATTCGGAGAGCCCATGTAGCTCAGCTGGTAGAGCACGTCCTTGGTAAGGACGAGGTCACCGGTTCAAACCCGGTCGTGGGCTCCATTTTCTGTTTCTAAGGATCTTTTTCTCGGCCTGGATCTCCGGAGGAACGGGGTGAAGGGGCTATCGCCTCTCTTGCACATGGCAAACATCCATAACATGGTGCGGGGCGACCAACGGTAGGAAACAAAATTCGTGTCCGGAAAAAAAGGATGCGGGCTTAGCCCCACCGTGCAAATCGGGGCGAGCGGTAAGAGGAGGCACATTTCATGGCCAAAGCAAAATTCGAGCGCACCAAGCCTCATGTGAACGTAGGAACAATCGGTCACGTCGACCACGGGAAGACCACTCTCACCAGTGCCATCACCAAGACCTTGTCGGCGATGGGGCGTGCCGAGAAGCGTGATTTCGATTCGATCGACAACGCGCCGGAAGAGCGTGAGCGCGGTATCACGATCGCCACGGCCCACGTTGAGTATGAGTCGGACACGCGGCATTACGCGCACGTGGACTGTCCGGGACATGCGGACTACGTGAAGAACATGATTACGGGTGCTGCTCAGATGGACGGGGCGATCCTCGTGGTCAGCGCCGCGGACGGTCCCATGCCGCAGACGCGGGAGCACATCCTTTTGGCGCGCCAGGTCGGAGTCCCGGCGATCGTCGTCTTCATGAACAAAGTGGACATGGTCGACGATGAAGAGCTTTTGGAGTTGGTGGAGCTGGAGGTTCGCGAGCTGCTGAGCCAGTACGAGTTCCCGGGCGATGACATTCCCATCATCAAGGGAAGTGCGCTCAAGGCGATGGAGTCGGGAGATCCGACCTCACCGGACACGAAGTGCATCATGGAGCTTATCGACGCGGTGGATGCATACATCCCGTTGCCCACCCGTCCGATCGATCAGCCGTACCTGATGCCGATCGAAGACGTCTTCAGCATTGAAGGTCGTGGAACCGTGGTGACCGGCCGTATTGAGCGCGGTGTGGTCCATGTCGGCGACGTGGTGGAGATCATCGGGATTCGTCCGACGGTCAAGACGACGGTCACGGGCGTTGAGATGTTCAAGAAGCTCCTTGATCAGGGCGAGGCCGGTGACAACGTCGGCTGCCTCCTGCGCGGCATCAAGAAGGACGAGGTGGAGCGTGGTCAGGTGCTTGCGGTGCCTGGTTCGATCACCCCGCACACGAAGTTCAAGGGCCAGGTTTACGTGCTGAGCCGGGAAGAGGGTGGTCGTCACACGCCGTTCTTCACCGGATACCGTCCCCAGTTTTACTTCCGCACGACGGATGTGACCGGTGTCGCGAATCTCCCCGAGGGTGTGGAGATGGTGATGCCTGGTGACAACATTGAGATGCAGATCGAGCTGATCAACCCGATCGCGATGGAGAAGGGTCTCCGTTTCGCGATTCGTGAGGGTGGCCGCACGGTTGGTGCGGGCCAGGTCATCGCGATCGAGGAATAATCGGCACTGAGAGGCCGAGCGCCCTACCGGCTCCAGGGATTTAACATCCGCTTTCGAGGGCCGGGTATGCGGTGAAGACAGGCTTGAACAGGCGGGGGCCAGGCTCCCGCCTGTCCGTTCCCGGATAGCAAGCCTTGCCGCGACCAGGGGCAGGCGAAAGGTCTCAAGAAAAGAAGCGACTTCTGGCTTGATTTGCACGCTGAAGTCGGAGATAATTGCAAAACGTCCATATCGCGCGGTCTAAACCACTGGCGGATGGTCGCATTCGAAGGGCAGTAGCTCAATTGGCTAGAGCATCGGTCTCCAAAACCGAGGGTTGGGGGTTCGAGTCCCTCCTGCCCTGCCACCCAGCGGTCGGCGGCTAAGGGAAAAGGTTTCAAGGTCATGTCGGTGAGCACAACCAAGCACAAAAAAGCTGTCGCAGGAAGGCCGAGCATCTTCAAGAGGGTGCAGCGTTTCTGGGAGGAGATGATCCAGGAGTTGAGAAAGTCGGTCTGGCCGAGCAGGCCGGAGCTGATGGAGTCGACGATGGTCGTGATCGTCTCTGTTGTGTTGGTCGCGGTATATGTGGCCATTTGCGACTTTGTTTTTCAGTTGGCGATGCGGCTCTTGTTCTGATGTGAGCAGGGTGCGCGGGTTGCACGGCAATGAACGCGCTTTGAGGCCGCTGCTGGACGGGCCGAAATTTCAGGGGCGGAGTGTCCCTGATCCTTTTTTTTCAGACGGGGGTCCTGCAAATGACCGAGGAAACCACAAGAGATCATCCAAATGCCCAGTGGTTTGTGCTTCACACCCTTTCGGGCCAGGAGCGCAAGGCCAAGGAGAGCATTGAGAAGCGGATCCAGGCGGAAGAGCTCGAGGATCTGATTTTCGAAGTGCTCCTCCCGACTGAAAAGGTCTCGGAGGTCAAGCACGGTCAGAAGCGGACCATTTCGAGGATGTTTTATCCGGGATATCTGCTGGTGAACATGCGTCTATATGACGAGGGGAACCAGCTGATAGAGCGCGCCTGGTATTTTATCAAGGCGACCCCGGGCGTGATCGGCTTCGTCGGAGGGGACAATCCGGTTCCGCTCCGTCCCGACGAAGTGGACAACATGCTTTCGCAAATCGACGAAAAGCGCAGCAAGGTGGCCCCGAAGGTGGCGTACGAGATGGGAGAGTCGGTCAAGGTGACGGACGGTCCTTTCTTGAACTTCACTGGGGTAATCGAGGAAGTGGACCCGGAGCGTGGGAAGCTGAAGATCTCGGTTTCGATTTTTGGCCGGTCCACGCCCGTGGAATTGGAATATTGGCAGGTTGAGAGGACGTGAGTCCGACAGAGCGTCGCGTGCCGGGAGCGGAGCGGGGCGGACGCGGTCGGATAACAGACGTCCCTTCAGAGGGGTAGGCAACGGCATGGCAAAAAAGATAACGGCTACGGTGCGGCTGCAGATTCCTGCGGGCCAGGCCAATCCCGCGCCTCCCGTAGGCCCGTCTTTGGGTCAACACGGCGTCAACATCATGGAGTTCTGCAAGGCGTTCAACGCCATGACGCAGGACAAGGCGGGTTTGGTTACACCCGTGGTGATCACGATTTATCAGGATCGCTCGTTTACCTTTATCACGAAGAGTCCGCCGGCGGCCGTTTTGTTGAAAACGGCGGCTGGGTTGGCCAAGGGTTCAGCCAATCCCTTACGGGACAAGGTTGGCAAGGTCACCCGCGCGCAGGTCGAGCAGATCGCTCAAACCAAGATGGTAGATCTCAATGCCCGTGATCTCGAAGCCGCGGTGCGGTTAATTGAGGGAACGGCGCGCAGCATGGGAATCGAGGTGGTCGACGATGCCGCGTAAAGGCAAACGATACAGCAAGGCGGTCGAGCAGATCGATCGGCAGAAGACTTATGAGCTTGAGGGTGCGCTTGCCGTGCTCAAAGAGTTTCCGAACGCGAAGTTTGACGAGACGGTCGAGATGGCGATGCATTTGGGCATCGATCCTCGGCAGGCGGATCAGATGGTGCGTGGAACCTTGAAGCTGCCCCACGGAAGTGGTCGGGAGGTCAAGGTCATGGTCTTTGCGACGGGTCAGCAGGCCGAAGCGGCCAAAGAGGCCGGTGCGGAACATGTTGGATATGAAGAGTTTGTCGAGAAGATCCAGAAAGAAGGCTGGGTCGATTTCGATGTGGCGATCGCGACGCCGGAGACGATGAAAGAGGTCCGCAAGCTCGGACGTGTGTTGGGTCCCCGTGGCTTGATGCCGAATCCAAAGGTCGGAACGGTGACTGACGACGTGGCGAAGGCGGTCCAGGAGGTCAAGGCCGGCAAGGTGGAGTATCGCAATGACCGGACGGCGAACGTGCATGTCCCGATCGGCAAGAAGAGTTTCTCTGCTGAGCAGTTGAAGGACAACGCGGTGGCGGTGTGGGATGCGATCAACAAGGCGAAGCCGACGGCCGCGAAGGGTATTTACATTCAAAGCGTAACGATCTGTTCGACGATGTCGCCGGGCATTACGCTTGATGCTCGCGAACTTTCGAAGGGGTGATCCATGCGTCCGGAAAAAAAGTATCTGATCCTTCAGATCGAAGAGATCGTTTCGCAGAGTGACTATGTCATCGCGACGCACTACCTAGGCCTTTCCGTCGAGCAGTTCACTGATTTGCGTATCAAGCTCGAAGCTGCGGACGCAGAGATTCACGTGGTCAAGAATTCGCTCCTCAAGCGGGTCGTAACCGAGATGGGGGTGAAGGAGGGGGCGGTCGATGATCTGTTGACGGGGCCGACGGCGATCGTTGTGGGTCGTGGAGACGTCTCTGCGGCGGCCAAGATCATCAAGGAATTCGCGAAGGACCGTGAGCCTTTGCAGGTTCGGGGTGGAGTGCTTCAGCAGGCGGTTCTGACGGCCAACGATGTGAACGCCATCGCCGATCTTCCCTCCCGCGAGATCTTGTATGCACAGTTGTTGGGCGTAATGAACGCGCCCGCTGCCAACCTCGTCGGCGTCTTGAATGCCGCGGCAAGCAGCATTGTGAACGTGCTGAAGGCTTACGAGCGTAAGCTGGAAGGTGATTCCTGATTTGAGGAGAGCTGGCGTAATCCGGATCGCTTTGATGATCCTGGAGGCCACAACCATTCTGAAACAGGATGCGGTCGAGCCGACGGGCCTGACAGGCGCGAGGGCTCAAAACTGAAATGCATCATTTGTGCCGGTTCACAATCGCGGAACCGGCACAACCTGAAGGAGTAAGATCGATGTCCGAAGAGACGACCGACCAAAAGGCAGCAGTGGAAGTTACCCCTGAGATGGATCAGTTCATCCAGTGGGTGGAGAACATGACCGTGCTCGAGCTCAGCAAGCTGGTCAAGGCTCTTGAAGAGCGCCTTGGCGTAACGGCTGCTGCCCCGATGGCTGCAATGCCGATGGGAATGATGGGTGGAGCTGGCGCGGTGGAGGCCGAGGCAGAGAAGGATTCCTTTGATGTCGTCCTGGTATCCGCCGGCGAAAAGAAGATCCAGGTCATCAAAGAGGTCCGTGCCATCACGAGTCTTGGTCTGAAAGAGGCCAAAGAGCTTGTGGATGGTGCCCCGAAGACCGTCAAAGAGGGCGTGACCAAGGAAGAGGCCGAGGAGCTGAAAAACAAGCTCGAGTCCGCCGGCGCCGTCATCGAAATCAAATAATGCTCGGCTGATTCACAGCCTTGTACTTAGGACTGGTTGAGGCCGAATCTCTCCGGAAAAAAGGGATTCGGCCTTGACCCGCCTTTATTATATTTGTGGAAAAAGAGCAAAAATTGCACGGTCCATGCATCGCATGGTCCATCGCACAGCTTCATGCGGTGCGGGTTTTGGGAGCAACGCGGTGGCAACCCGCCAACGCGCAAGCCGGTTCAGTCCTTGGGGAATCGGTTTGACACTTTTCCCCCTATCGGGTCTTCCCGAATTGGAACGTCAGATAACTCCTCTCAGGAGGTCATTGGAGCGTATGTCCGAGCGAATCAACTTCGGCAAGCTGGCGGAAGTCATCGACCCGCCGAACATGATCGAAATTCAAGTCAATTCCTACAAGGAGTTTTTGCAGCTCGACGTTCCACCGTCCAAGCGAGAACTGCAGGGTCTCGAGGTGGTATTCCGCGAAGTCTTTCCGATTGAGAGCTATGACGGGTCCTGTGTCCTGGACTACGTCCGCTACGATATCGGCGATCCGAAGAGTGACGAGATTGAATGCATTCGGGAGGGGATCACCTATTCAGCACCGCTGCACGTCGTGTTTCGGCTGAAAGAGAACGAGAACGTCAAAGAAGAGAGCGTTTACATGGGCGAGATTCCGCTCATGACGCCTCGAGGGACGTTTGTGATCAACGGTGCGGAGCGGGTGATCGTCAGTCAGTTGCATCGATCTCCCGGCATCTGCTTTGAAGAGACCATGCATCCGAACGGACGGACCTTGTACTCCTTCCGGATCATTCCGGACCGGGGGTCATGGTTGGAGGTCCAGTTCGACACCAACGACCTCCTTTACATCTATCTGGACCGTCGCAGGCGTCGCCGTAAGTTTTTAGCGACAACCCTGTTGCGCGCCTTCGGCTTTGAAGATCCGAAGGAGATCCTCAGCTTTTTCTACACGATCGAATCGCTGAAGCTCTCCAGCAAGATCAGCCCCGGTCTCTTGGCCAGCAAGATCCTTGTTCGCGATGTGGCGGATCCCACGGATGGGACCATCGTGGTGCGCGGGTTCGAGCCCTTGACGATGGCGGGAGTGGAACAGCTCCTCGAGTTGGGTGTGAAGTCGGTAGAAGTAATCGACTCGACGGATGTGGACACCTGCATCATCAAGTCCCTGCAGAAGGATCCCACGCACAACAAAGAGGAAGCGCTGAAGGAGATCTACCGGAAGCTGCGTCCCGGCGATCCTCCGACAGTGGCGAACGCCCAGGGGTTGATCAACCGCCTCTTTTTTGATCCTCGCCGGTATGACCTCGGCCGGGTTGGCCGATACAAGTTGAATCGGAAGCTTGGGATCGATGTCGACCTCGATATCCGAACCTTGGAGAAAGAGGACTTCATTGCGGCCATTCGATACCTGCTGCAGGTCAAGTCCGGGGATGGGATCCTCGACGACATCGACCACCTCGGCAGTCGCCGCATACGCACGGTCGGGGAATTGCTCCAGAACCAATGCCGCGTTGGATTGGCGCGTACGGAGCGGCTGGTGAAGGAGCGCATGACGCTGTTCGACATGAATGCGGACACGATGACGCCACAAAAGCTGATCAACCCGAAGGCGCTGTCGGCGGTTGTTCGTGATTTCTTTGGTCGGAGTCAGCTCTCGCAATTTATGGATCAGACCAATCCGCTTGCGGAGCTGACGCACAAGCGCCGCTTGTCGGCGCTCGGACCAGGCGGTCTCAGCCGTGACCGTGCCGGGTTTGAGGTCCGCGACGTGCATTCGAGCCACTACGGTCGAATCTGTCCGGTGGAGACCCCGGAAGGTCCGAACATCGGTCTCATTTCATCCCTCAGCATCTATGCGCGAACGAACGACTTCGGCTTTTTGGAGTCGCCGTATCGCAAGGTTGTGGATGGCAAGGTCACCAAAAAGGTGGAGTATCTTGCGGCCGATGCCGAGGAGAAGTACGTCATTGCGCAGGCGAATGCGGAATTGGCTGAGGACGGGCATTTTGTTCGCGATCGCGTGAGTGTTCGGTTCCGTGGGGATTTCGTCGAAGTTCCGCCGGACCGCATCGAATACATGGATGTCTCGCCGAAACAGGTGGTCAGTGTGGCGGCGGGTTTGATTCCCTTCTTGGAGCACGACGACGCCAATCGTGCCTTGATGGGGTCGAACATGCAACGCCAGGCGGTACCCCTGCTTCGATCCGAGGCACCGTTTGTGGCGACCGGTTTAGAGGAACGGGTGGCCAGGGACAGTGGATGTCTGACGATTGCGGAGCGCGACGGCGTAGTTGCTGCAGTGTCGGCCGAGTCGGTGATCGTGACTCCTGATGGTCACCTGCCGAAGGGCAGGAAGCGCGATCGTGAAGAGGTTCAGGAGTATCGTTTCCGCAAGTTCATGCGATCCAATGCGGGGACCTGCATGAATCAGAAGCCGATTGTCGCAGTCGGGAAGAAGGTCAAGGCCGGTGATGTTCTGGCCGATGGCCCCTCGACCAGCCAGGGCGAGTTGGCCCTCGGGCGCAACGTGCTGGTCGCCTTTATGCCCTGGTGTGGATACAACTTCGAAGATGCGATCATGATCAGCGAAAAGGTGGTCAAGGAGGACATCTACACCAGCATCCACATTGAGGAGTTCGAGGTCGGCGCGCGCGACACGAAGCTGGGCCCGGAAGAGATCACTCGGGACATCCCGAATGTCGGCGAGGAAGTTCTGCGCAACCTGGGTACTGACGGTGTGATCCGTGTTGGGGCCGAGGTTCGCCCCGGCGATATCCTGGTGGGCAAGATCACACCCAAGAGCGAGACGGAGCTGGCCCCGGAAGAGCGCCTTTTGCGGGCGATCTTCGGAGAGAAGGCTGCGGACGTGAAGGACACGTCACTGCGTGTTCCGAGCGGGACGACCGGGATCGTGATGGATGTCCGTGTGCAATCCCGGAAGGATTCGCCGACGCAGGCATTGACTCCTGGGGAAGCAAAGAAGCAGGTCAAGCAGATCCGTGAGGACTACAAGTCCAAGATCAAGGATTTGGAGGAGGACCTGACGGAGAAGCTCAGCAACATCCTGCTGGGTGAAAAGATTCCTCTGGACGTAGTGAACGCGGAATCCGGCGAAGTCATCATTCCCGCCAATCGGAAGATCACCAAGACGTTGTTGCGGAAGATGGCGCAGGCCCGTGATCACGTGGAGATCGAGCCGAGTCCGATCCAGATCAAGATCAGTGCGATCTTGAAAGACTATCAGCAGCGTGAACAGGAGCTCGAGGGCGAGCGCGACCTTTCGGTGGAGCGCGTCCAGAGCGGGGATGACATTGATCCGGGCATCATCAAGCAGGTCAAGGTCTACATCGCGAGCAAGCGAAAGCTGTCCGTCGGCGATAAGATGGCCGGGCGACACGGAAACAAGGGCGTGATTGCCAAGATCGTTCCGGAAGAGGACATGCCCTTCTTACCGGACGGCACTCCGGTTGAGATCGTTCTCAACCCGCTGGGCGTGCCGTCGCGTATGAATGTCGGCCAGGTTTTGGAGACCCATGTGGGCTGGGCGGCCAAACTGCTGGGAATCCAAGTCGCGACTCCGGTCTTTGACGGAATCAGCGAGGAGCGGATTCGTAAAATGCTGGAAGAGGCTGACCTGCCTGAATCGGGCAAATCGGTCCTGTACGACGGTCGAACCGGACGGCCCTTCGACCAAAAGGTAGTGGTTGGCTATATTTACATGCTGAAGCTGGGCCACTTGGTGGCCGACAAGATCCATGCCCGTGCCGTGGGACCCTACTCGCTCGTCACCCAGCAGCCGCTGGGCGGCAAGGCGCAGTATGGAGGCCAGCGGTTCGGAGAGATGGAGGTCTGGGCCATGGAGGCTTACGGCGCCGCCTACGCGTTGCAGGAATTGCTGACGGTCAAGAGCGATGACGTGGCAGGGCGTACGCGCATCTACGAATCGATCGTGAAGGGGGAGAACACACTTGAGGCCGGAACTCCGGAATCGTTCAACGTCCTCATGAAGGAGATGCAGGCCCTGGGGCTGGATATCCGCGTGGGGCATCGCAACAAGGATTAGGTTCAAGATTCCAGGCGGACGGGGCCGTCCAACGGCGGCCCCGCCGCATCATTTCTCCATCCACCCACCCATCTTTTCTTTCCTTCGTTCGGAGGGTCAGCTTTGAGCAAAACAAGCGCGCGACAACTTTTAGGCCTGGATCGCCAGGAGGGTTTCGATCATGTCAGCATCCGGGTGGCGTCTCCGGAAACCATCCGCTCCTGGAGTCGTGGTGAGGTAAAAAACCCCGAGACGATCAACTACCGGACATTCAAGCCCGAAAAGGGAGGGCTCTTCTGCGAGCGCATTTTCGGTCCGATCCGGGATTGGGAATGCAGTTGCGGTAAGTACAAGAGGATCAAGCACCGCGGGATCATCTGCGATCGCTGTGGGGTTGAGGTGACTCTCTCTCGGGTGCGTCGGGAACGAATGGGCCACATCGAGCTGGCAGTTCCTGTCTCCCACATCTGGTTTTTCAAGTGCCTGCCCAGTCGGCTGGGACTCCTGCTTGACGTCACTTCGCGGGAGCTGGAGCGGGTCTTGTATTACGAGGACTACATGGTCGTGGACCCCGGGACCACGCCGTTGCAGGAGAAGCAGCTCCTCAACGAGATGGAGTACCGTGAGGCGCAGGAGCAATATGGTCGCGAGTCTTTCACGGCCAAAATGGGTGCCGATGCGATTCGTGAACTCCTTGCCAAGATCGACCTGGACGAGTTGCTCGTGCAGATCGGTGAGGATATGAACCAGACCCGGAGCAAGCAGATCCGGAAGAAGCTGGCCAAGCGTCTGAAGATCACGGAAGGGTTCCGTGACTCACGGAGCCGGCCTGAATGGATGATTCTCGACGTCTTGCCGGTGATTCCGCCGGATCTCAGGCCGTTGGTCCCTCTGGAGGGCGGGCGCTTTGCCACCAGCGACTTGAACGATCTGTACCGCCGAGTGATCAACCGAAACAACCGGCTGAAGAACCTGCTGCAACTGAAGACTCCGGATGTGATCATCCGCAATGAGAAGCGGATGTTGCAGGAGGCTGTCGACGCGTTGTTCGACAACGGCCGTCACGGACGGGCCGTGACGGGTGCCGGCAACCGTCCACTGAAATCGCTGAGTGACATGCTGAAGGGCAAGCAGGGACGTTTCCGCCAGAACCTGCTCGGAAAGCGTGTCGACTACTCCGGAAGATCGGTCATCGTGATCGGTCCGGAGCTGAAGCTCGGTCAGTGTGGGCTGCCGAAGAAGATGGCCTTGGTCCTGTTCGAGCCGTTCATTATCCGGCGGCTCAAAGAGCTGGGCTATGTGCACACGGTTCGCAGCGCGAAGAAGATGATTGAGCGCGAATCCCCGGAGGTTTGGGACATCCTCGAGGAGGTCACCAAGGGCCACCCGGTGATGCTCAACCGCGCGCCGACCCTGCACCGGCTCAGCATCCAGGCCTTTGACCCCGTCCTGATCGAGGGTGAGGCCATCAGGATCCACCCCTTGGTCTGTACTGCATACAACGCGGACTTCGACGGAGACCAGATGGCGGTGCATGTCCCACTTTCCACGGAGGCCCAGCTCGAGGCACGGCTGTTGATGCTGGCGCCCAACAACATTTTCTCGCCTTCCAGCGGGAAACCGATCACGACGCCGACCCAGGACATCACCCTCGGGTCTTACTATCTGACCAACGACCTTTGGATCCAGAAGCAGCGTCGGCTGCGGTTGTCCCAGGGGGGTGACGAGGAGGCCTACGTTCGCACCCTGCCGGCGTTTGCAACGCAGGAAGACGTGCTCTATGCCTTCGAAGAGGGTGCCTTGAGGCTGCATTCGGAGCTCCGGTTGCGCAATCCGGATCTCGGGAAAGAGACCTTCTTTGGCGACGCGAAATCGCCGATGATCCGCACCACGGTCGGGCGCATCATCTTCAACGAGCCGTGGCCGGAGGTCCTTGGATTTTACAACAAGAACGTCGGCAAGAAGGCGCTTGGGGAGCTGCTGTGGCGATGCTACCAGCTCGCTGGGCACGACGAGACGGTGCGTGTGCTCGACGACATCAAGACCCTTGGGTTTGAAGAGGCGACGAAGGCGGGGATCTCCATTGGAATCGACGACATGTTGATTCCTGAGGAGAAGGTCCCGATTCTGGCGCATGCCCGGGAAGAGATCCGGGAGGTTGAGGACCAATTCCACCAGGGTGTGATCACCGATGGTGAGCGGTACAACAAGATTATCGACATTTGGACGCATGCGACCGACGAGATCTCGGCGGCGATGTTCCACCGTATGGAGGAGGACATCTACGAGGATCGGATCAACTCGGTGTATGTGATGGTGGACTCCGGCGCGCGTGGCAGTAAGCAGCAGATCCGGCAGTTGGCCGGAATGCGTGGTCTGATGGCCAAGCCTTCGGGTGAAATCATCGAGCGACCCATCACCTCCAACTTCCGTGAAGGCCTCTCCGTGCTCGAGTACTTCATCAGTACGCATGGCGCCCGTAAGGGTTTGGCCGACACCGCCCTGAAGACGGCCGACTCCGGCTATTTGACCCGTAAGTTGGTGGATGTCTCGCAGGACGTCATCATTGTCGAGGAGGACTGTGGAACGATCAACGGAATTCTGATCAAGGCGATCTACGAGGGTGACGAAGAGATCGTGACGATTGGGGACCGGGCATTGGGTCGAGTAGCGGCGGACGACATTCGCGATCCGATCACGGAGAAGGTGATTGTCGCTGCGGCCGAGGAGATCACCGAAGAGAAAGCGGCGGCGATTGAGGCCCTTGGCTTTGAGCAGATTCGGATTCGATCCGTCTTGACCTGCGAGAGTCGGTCGGGGGTCTGTTCGAAGTGCTACGGCCGGAATCTGGCCAACAACAAGGAGGCCAAGCTGGGCGAAGCGGTGGGGATCATTGCCGCGCAATCGATTGGTGAACCTGGAACGCAGCTGACGATGCGCACATTCCACATTGGAGGAACGGCGAGCCAGACCTTCAAGCAGCCGCATATTTTGGCCAAGCGCTCGGGTATTGTGGAGTATGGAGAGCTGCGGACGGTCGCCGGGATGGATGGCAACAGCATTGTTTTGAACAAAAACGGTATTGTTGTGATCAAGGACCCGGAGGACGGCCGGGAGCTGGAGCGTCACACTGTGCCGATCGGCGCAATGGTGACCACGCCTGACGGTGGCAAGGTCGAGGTCGGCGAGGCCTTTGTGAGATGGGACCCGTATAGTGTCCCGATTCTCACAGAATTCCAAGGTGTGATCGAGTATCACGACATTGTCGAACATGTGACCATGAAGCGGGAGGTCAACGAATCGACGGGGTCGACCGATACGGTGATCATTGAGCACAAGGAAGACCTGCATCCTCAGGTCGTGATCCTGGACGGGACGGGACAGCGGATCATGGCGTACTCGATTCCGGCCGGCGCGCATCTGACGGTTCAGGAGGGTGCAGAGGTGGATGCCGGAGCCTTGCTGGCGAAGACTCCGCGGAAGGTTTCCAAGACCAAGGACATCACCGGCGGCTTGCCCCGGGTGGCGGAGCTGTTCGAGGCCAGGCGTCCGAAGGATGCCGCCGAGATTGCGAAGATCGACGGGTTCGTCGAGATGAGTGGTACGGCTCGTGGTCGTCGACGTCTGTTGGTTCGGGACCAGACGACAGGGGAAGAGGAAGAGCACCTCATTCCGATGGGCAAGCACATCATTGTGTACAAGGGCGACCAGGTGAAGAAGGGTCAGCAGCTGACGGAAGGGCCTGTCGTTCCGCATGAGATCTTAGAGGTTTGCGGACCACAGGAGCTCCAGGAGTACCTGGTCAACGAGGTGCAGGAGGTCTACCGTCTGCAGGGCGTGGAGATCAACGACAAGCACATCGAGATCATCGTACGGCAGATGCTTCGAAAGGTCCGGATCACCGATCCGGGGGATACCGCCTTTGTCTGGGGTGAGCAGGTGGAGCGCCAGACCTTTGAGGACGAGAACGCGCGGATTCAGATGGATGGTGGAAAGCCGGCCGAGGCCCAGCCGGTGCTCTTGGGGATCACCAAGGCGTCCTTGGAGACGGAGAGCTTCATTTCGGCCGCGTCCTTCCAGGACACGACCCGCGTCTTGACCGAGGCGGCGACCCTGGGCAAGGTGGACCGTTTACGCGGATTCAAGGAGAACGTGATCATGGGGCACCTGATCCCGGCTGGGACGGGCTTTCCTCGTTATCGCAATGTCCGGATCGTTCCGAAAATGGACACCGCCATCATCCCTGGAGGGGATTCCGTTCCGACTCCACCGGTGGGCGACGGCACAATTGGGTAAACCAACTTCTCAGAAGATGAAATTCTGCTTGCAGATTGGGTGACACCTTCGTAAAATAAACGTTCACCTCCATTAGAGGCTGAACCCACTTAATTGGAAGAAGATTGATGCCAACGATTAATCAGCTCGTCCGAAAAGGACGGAAGAAAGTTGAAAAGAGTTCGAAATCTCCGGCGCTCTCCAACTGCCCGCAACGGCGAGGGGTTTGCCTGCAGGTGAAGACCCAGACTCCGAAAAAGCCGAACTCGGCTTTGCGGAAGATTGCACGTGTCCGCCTGACCAATGGGATTGAGGTCTCCGCCTACATTCCTGGTGAGGGGCACAACTTACAGGAGCACTCCATTGTCTTGGTACGCGGCGGTCGCGTGAAAGACCTTCCGGGTGTTCGCTACCATATCGTACGTGGGACTCTGGACTCTCTCGGCGTGGAAAAGCGCCGGGCCGGTCGCTCCAAGTACGGGGCCAAGCGTCCGAAGTAGGAACTTTGAAGGCCGCGGGATCCGGTGGCTGTGCCCAGTGTGCGGGCTGCCGTCCAGCGATCTAACATTTTCAGGATGGCCCAGCAAGCAGGTTTGCTGTGGCGACACGGAAACAGGCGGAAGTACAAGCCGGGAATCCCGCGAAGGCCGGGGGGCTGGCAACTCCGCCGAAATGCACGGGAACATCCACCCGATTACACTTTCCAGAAGGGATCGTGGGAGCATGGCTCGTCGAAGAAGAGCGGTTAAGCGGCCCCGGCCACGGGACTCGCGGTTCAACAATGAACAGGTTGGAAGACTCATCAACCAGGTGATGCGTTGCGGCAAAAAGTCGACGGCGCAGAAGGTCGTCTACGACGCCTTCCAGATCGTGGAAGAGCGTTCGGGTAAGCCTGCTCTGGAGGTCTTCAACTCGGCGGTCGACAATATTCGGCCTCGCCTTGAGGTGAAGAGCCGGCGCGTGGGTGGTGCGACCTACCAGGTGCCGATCGAGGTCTCCTCGGACCGTCAGCTGGCATTGACGTTTCGGTGGTTGATTATGTTTTCGAGCGGCCGTCGCGGAATGGGTCTTGCGCCTGCCATGGCCGCCGAGATCTTGGACGCATCGCAGGGTCAGGGATCCTGTATCAAGCGTCGCGACGATACGCACAAAATGGCGCAGGCCAACAAGGCCTTTGCGCACTACCGCTGGTAAGAGGCTGGCGGAATCGATCGACCGGAAAGACAGGGGTTCGCCCCTGTCTTTCCATTCGTTATGAGCGGGTGGCGCCTGAAAGGGAGCATCAAGTGGGGAGCCGCCGTAACGCACAAGGCACTGCGGTGTGCATTCACCCGAACGCATCGCATCACCCACTCGTAGCATTTCAGGAGTACGGAATGGAAACGGTAATGGAACGGACAGGTCACACAGGTGAGTCAGCAAACCCCGCGGGTCGATCGGATCCTGGTCGAATGGTACCCCTGGAGCGGACCAGAAACATCGGTATCATGGCGCACATCGATGCCGGCAAGACGACGACGACGGAGCGTGTGCTTTACTACACCGGACGGACCTACAAGATCGGTGAGGTGCATGAGGGCAGCGCGACGATGGACTACATGGAGCAGGAGCAGGAGCGCGGAATCACGATCACTTCCGCGGCCACGACCTGCTTTTGGAAGGAGCATCGCGTCAACATCATCGATACACCTGGCCACGTCGACTTCACGGTAGAGGTCGAGCGTTCTCTGCGCGTGCTGGACGGGGCGGTTGCGGTGTTCTGTTCCGTGGGCGGTGTTCAGCCCCAGTCGGAGACGGTTTGGCGGCAGGCGGACAAATATCATGTCCCCAGGATTGGATTCATCAACAAGATGGATCGCGTAGGATCCGATTTTTACGGTGTGGTCAAGCAGATGCGCCAGCGCCTCGGCGCCAATGTGATTCCCATCCAGATGCCGATCGGCTCGGAGGATACCTTCCGAGGGGTCATCGACCTCTTGGAGATGAAGGCGCTCTATTGGGACGGCGAAGAGCTGGGTGCGACCTATCGGACCGAGGAAATCCCGGCGGATCTGATGGAGGAGGCCGCGCACCAGCGCGAGCTGATGATGGAGGAGTTGGCCGAGCTCGACGACGTCGTCATGGAGGCGTATGTGGCCGGAACCCCGATCACGGTGGCGCGGTTGCGGTCCGCAATCCGCCGGGTGACGCTCGCCAACCAGGCCGTTCCGGTTGTCTGTGGATCCGCCTTCAAAAACCGCGGTATTCAGCCGCTGCTGGATGCGGTCGTGGAATATATGCCCTCCCCGTTGGATTTGCCGGATGTGACCGGAATCCATCCCAAGACGGAGGAGTTGATTTCCCGACCGGCGGATGACTTCGCGCCGTTTTCAGGGTTCGCGTTCAAGATTTTGAGTGATCCGCACGTGGGCAAATTGGTCTTTATCCGGATTTACAGCGGACGCATCGCCCGCGGGGACCAAGTGGTTAACACCCGCACCGGGCGCCGGGAGCGGATCGGGCGATTGCTCCAAATGCATGCCGCATCGCGCGAGGAGCGTGACGTCATCTATTCCGGGGACATCGCGGCGATCATCGGACCGAAAAACATCACGACCGGTGACACGATCTGCGCGGTGGACAAACCGATTGTTTTTGAGACGATCACCTTCCCTGAACCGGTCATCGCGATGGCGGTGGAGCCGAAAACAAAGGCCGATCGTGATCGATTGCAAGAATCGCTCTTGCGTTTGGCTGAAGAAGATCCGACTTTCCGCATCTCCACAAATGAGGAGACCGGGCAGACAATCATCGCGGGCATGGGTGAACTCCATCTCGAGATCATCAAAGATCGGATGTTCCGGGAATTCAAGGTCGACGCAAATGTCGGGAGACCCCAGGTGGCGTACAGGGAAGCCATCACCGCGAGCAGCGAGGCGGAAATCAAATTCGTCAAGCAGAGCGGTGGTCGTGGGCAGTACGCGCACGTCATACTGGCGGTGCATCCGGTGGCAGCGGGCGGCGGAATCACATTTGATAACCTGGTTCGCCAGGGCAATATCCCCAAGGAGTACATTCCCGCAGTGGAGAAGGGCGTTCGCGAGGCTGCGACGACCGGTGTGCTGGCGGGATTCCCGATGGTGGATCTCAAGGTGGAGCTGCTGGATGGATCGTTCCATGCAGTGGACAGCTCCGAAATGGCATTTTCATTGGCCGGCGGAATGGCACTCCGCGAGGCGATCCGGCGTGCAAAGCCGGTGCTTCAGGAGCCCGTCATGTCGGTTGAGGTTTTCTGTCCGGAGGAGTTCATGGGTTCGGTTATCGGCGACCTGAACTCTCGGCGTGGCCGAGTCCGGGAGATGGAGACCCGAAACAATGGCTCAACGGTCGTGCGGGCCGATGTGCCGCTGGCCGAGATGTTCGGCTATGCGACGGAGCTGCGTTCGCTCACCAGTGGGCGAGGAAGCTATACCATGGAACCGAAGCACTTCGAGCAGGTTCCGAGCGAACTGCAGAAGAAAATTCTCGACATTTAGTAGCAAGGAGAAGCGCGATGGACGGGCAACGCATCCGAATCCGGCTGAAGGCGTATGATTACCGGATCTTGGACCAGTCGGCGGGTGAAATCGTCGAGACTGCCAAACGCACGGGGGCGCAGGTAGCAGGTCCAATTCCCCTCCCCACGAAGATTGAGCGCTACAGCGTCAACCGTTCGCCACACGTCGACAAAAAGTCGATGGAGCAATTTGAGATCCGGACTCACAAGCGGTTGTTGGACATCGTCAATCCGACGGCCAAGACCGTGGATGAGTTGAAGAAGCTCAATCTGCCCGCAGGGGTGGATATTACGATCAAGATCTGAGCAGGGGGATTATTTGATGCAAGGGATCCTAGGCAAAAAAATCGGGATGACCCAGATTTACAGCCCCGAAGGGGCGTTGATCCCGGTCACGGTTATTCAGGCTGGGCCTTGCGTTGTGGTGCAGCAAAAGACCCAAGAGAAGGACGGCTACAGCGCCGTTCAGCTTGGGTTTGGGCCGCAGAAGCCGCAGCGTATGACCAAGCCTCTCGTCGGACATTTCGCAAAGGCGGGGGCAGCTCCGCAAAGGCATATAGTAGAATTTCCGGTGGACGGTGATCTCCCCGAGGTCGGGTCAGAGGTCACGGTCGCCATTTTTGAGCAGGGGCAGAAGGTCGACGTGTCGGCCCGATCCAAGGGTAAGGGATTTCAGGGCGTCATCAAGCGCCACCATTTCGCCGGCGGACCGAAGACCCATGGTTCACAGACCTGGCGTCGGCCTGGCTCTATCGGAATGGCTGCGGACCCTTCCCGTGTGATGAAGGGAATCAAGATGGGTGGTCAGACCGGGTTCGACAACGTCACCGTCCAGAATCTGGAGGTTGTCGAGGTACGTCCCGAGGATCATCTGCTTCTGATTCGCGGTGGTATACCGGGCCCCAACGGGGGTTTGGTCAAGATTCGTTGCGCCGTCAAGGCTCAGAAATAGGTTGGCCCAACAGATATTTTAAGAGGAGCGACCAATGAGTACGGTAAAAGTCACCGACAAAAAAGGTGCAACCACCGGCCAGGTGACTCTGGGTGGCTTGGTTCCGGCTGAGGCCAAGGGCGAGCAGGCGGTGCACGAGGCTGTTGTCGCGTACCACGCGAATCAACGGCAGGGAAACTCCAGCAGCCTTACCCGGGGCGAGGTCTCCGGTGGAGGTCGGAAGCCCTATCGGCAAAAAGGAACCGGCCGAGCACGCCAGGGAAGCACGCGTGCTAATCAGTATCGCCATGGTGGAATTGCATTCGGTCCGAAGCCGCGGGATTACAGGAAGAACCTGCCTAAGCAGGTGAGGCGCCTGGCTTTTCAGCGGGCCTTCGCCACGCAGTGGAACGCTGGGAATATTTCCGTAGTTGCCGATTTCGAGTTGCAGCAGGCAAAGACCAAACTGGCCATTGATCTGATCAATCAGCTCGGTCTCAACGCCCGTCCCCTGTTGATTATCGTGGATGAGGCCGGCGTCAATTTCCTGCTCTCCACACGGAACATTGCCGGCGTGGAGACCTCTGAAGCGCGCAATGTGAATGTGTATCAAATCTTAAAGGCTCGGCAGATCTTGATCACCCGTGCGGGACTGGACGCGCTTGCTGTGCGACTCGGTACCGAAGTCTCCGAAGTGGAGTCGGGCGTCGGCGGATCGGCCTCTGAAGCTGGGCAGGAGGAGGGTGAATGAAAGACCCCTATTCCGTGATCAAGACATTGCTGGTGACGGAGAAAGGCACCAAGCTGCAAACCTTGAACAATCAGTACGCATTCTCCATCTCGCCGGATGCAAACAAGATTGAGGTCCGTCAGGCCGTCGAAAAGATCTTCGACGTCAAGGTCGTTTCCGTCAATACGATGAATCGCAAGGGGAAGCGGAAGCGGAACCGGCGGTGGCAATATGGGAAGCGTGCGGATTGGAAGAAGGCGGTGGTCACTCTGGAAGAAGGGTTCACCATCGACCTGTTGTAAGGCCGACACGGCCGACGGAGAGAAGATCCATGGCAATCAGAAATTTTCGACCGACGACACCCAGCCGGCGTGGCACGACGATGGTCTCGGGCGCGGACCTGACGACCGAGAAGCCGCACAAGCCGCTGGTCAAGGTGAAGCACAGCACTGGCGGCCGCAATTCCAGCGGCCGCATCACCACACGATTCCGGGGCGGCGGCAACAAGCGCCGGTACCGGGTTATCGATTTCAAGCGGAACAAAGATGGTGTGCCGGCCAAGGTAGCGACCATTGAGTACGATCCGAATCGTTCTGCTCGAATCGCGCTTCTGCACTACGCCGACGGTGAAAAGCGGTACATGCTTGCACCGAACGGAATCAAGGTCGGCGCCACGGTGATGAGCGGTCCGGAGGCGGAGCCTGAGATCGGCAATTGCCTTCCGATCGGCAAGATTCCGCTCGGTTTGATGGTCCACAACATCGAATTGCAGCGTGGTCGTGGCGGCCAGCTTTGTCGCGGTGCCGGAAATTCAGCTCAGCTGATGGCGCGCGATGGCCAATATGCGACCCTGCGCCTACCTTCCGGCGAGATTCGTCTCGTCCACATCGCCAATTGCGCGACGATCGGGCAGGTCAGCAACCCTGACCATGCCAACGTGAAATTGGGCAAGGCGGGGAAGAAGCGTTGGCTTGGTCGCCGGCCACACGTCCGCGGCGTGGCGATGAATCCAGTCGACCATCCAATGGGTGGAGGCGAAGGACGCTCCAGCGGTGGTGGCCATCCGGTCAGCCCGTGGGGTTGGCAAACCAAGGGCAAGAAGACGCGCAAGCGGAGCAAGCCCTCAAACAAGTTCATTGTGAAGCGGAGGAAGTAACCATTGGCCAGATCCATTAAGAAGGGACCGTTTGTTGACGAGTCCTTGATGCGCAAGATCGTCCGCATGGACAACTCCGGGCAAAAACGCCCGATTCGGACATGGAGCAGGCGTTCCATGATCCTTCCTGACTTCGTTGGACACACCTTCAACGTGCACAACGGCAAAGCCTTCGTGACTGTTTTCGTCACTGAAAACATGGTCGGACATCGCCTTGGCGAGTTCGCCCCGACGCGAAGTTTCCGTAGGCATGGAGCTGCGACCGAGCGAGTCAGCAAATAATGGCATTGAACCGTGGTGGCCTGCAGCGGCAGGTCCGCGGGTAAGGTCGAGCGATGGCAAGGGATGTGTATCGTCTTCGAACCGGCAGGGGCCTGCGAAGATCGACAGGGGCTAAAATCCTGTTCATTGGGATCTTGTGGGTGGCCGTGACGCACACGCCCTCAAAGGCGGTGGAGGAAGAAAAATTTCAGGACTCCACCCACACCTTTGCGGAAGGTTTCATCGACGCATTGATGGCGCAATGGGCAAGCCTTGAACGGTCATTACAAACGACCATAACGGGACTTAGGGCTAAGATTGCTGCGCTTGAAGGGACGAATGCCTCGCTGCAGGAGCAACTGCTGGAGATGGAGATTCGCCTCCAGCGGGAGGTGGGTGAAAAACTTACTTTTCAGCGTGAGTTGCAGGACTGCAAGGGAGAGGCTAGTGTTGCGTCTACCTTGAAAGAGGAGAACGGACGACTTCAGGCACGACTTGAAGAGGTCACCGCCTCGCTCAATCGATCGAATCGATTGGCCGAGCGGTACCGGGAGCAGTTTCGAGAGGCTGAGCTTCGGAGGCAGACGCTCGCCCTGGCGGTGGAATTCGGCAGGGGGGTGGATGAAATTCAGAGCCAGCTGATCACGGCCTTGGAGTTGCTGGATCAAGAACGTCAACGCAGTGAGCGTCTTGGGGGTCTGCTAGCGCAAATCGATCGGACCTCGACGGGACCTGAGCTGGCTCAAGAGATTGAGTTGGCTCTGAGCCGGGCGCCTTTCAGGATGCAGCAGTCGGAAGCGGCTGATGCATCTCCAATGCGAGTTTTATCCTTCAGTCCGGAGCTCGGTCTGATCGGAATTCAGGGTGGAAGGGATCGCGGATTGGTCCTCGGAGCCCTAATCACCGTGGAGCGGGATGGGCGCACCATTGTCGGTGCGCGCATTGTCGATTTACGGGAACATGTGGCCGGAGCGCTGCTGGAACCGACGGAAGGTTCAGAGGGAGAGCCCCGGGTGGGAGACACGGTTCGGATCCCTTGAGGAAACGGCCGCCAGCTCACGCAAACACTTTATCGTAACCAAGGAATCGCCGCCAGGCGGATGCAAACGGGGATTTCCTCGGTGGAGTAACGGAACAATGGATGTCGTAGCAACGACCAAATATGTGCGGATCAGCCCGCAAAAGGTAGGGTCTGTAATTCATTTGATCCGTGGGCTGCCGGCGCAGCAGGCCTTGGATTTGATGAAATTTTCTCCGCGGAAGGCGAGCCGCTTCATTGGACGGACCGTCCGCTCCGCGATGGCGAATGCGGAAAACAACCACGAGATCGAACCGTCCAGCCTGTGGGTAAAAGAGGCGATGGTCGGGAGTGGCCCCGCATTGAAACGGTTCCAGGCAAAGGCCCGCGGTATGGCGGGTCCGGTCCTGAAGCGAACGAGTCACATCCGAATTGTGCTGACGGACACGGAGCCCCGCTAAGGGCAAAGGAGGCTAACCTTGGGCCAGAAGGTCAATCCAATTGGATTTCGGACGACAGTGAAGAAGGACTGGTCGTCCAGGTGGTATGCGAACAAGCGCGATTATGGAACCCTGCTGCACGAGGACCTGACGATCCGCAAGATCATCAAGCAGCGGTTGCAGTTTGCGGCGGTGCCGAGGGTCAACATTGAGCGCGCCTCCAACCGGATCCGGGTGACGATTTTCACCGCTCGCCCCGGGATCGTGATCGGGAGAAAAGGCGCTGACATCGACAAGCTTCGGGCCGAGCTCTCCCTGGCGACTGGGCGTGAGGTCTTCTTGGACATTTTGGAAGTGAAGACTCCGGAGCTCGACGCGCAGCTGGTGGCTGAAAACGTAGCGATCCAATTGGAGCGCCGTGTCAGCTTCCGACGTGCGATGAAGAAGGCGCTGAGCACGACGATGGACTTTGGTGCTCTCGGTATGCGGATCCAGGCCGGCGGCCGTCTCGGCGGTGCTGAGCTCGGACGGATCGAAAGCTACCGTGAGGGTAAGGTGCCGCTCCAGACGTTGGATGCCAACATCGACTATGGCTTTGCCGAGGCGGGGACGGTCTATGGCAAGATCGGCGTCAAAGTTTGGATCTGTCGTGAGCGCGGCCAGGACTCGACCATGGCGGTTCGCGGTCGCAGGCCCCAAACGGGTGGTCGTGGCGGCCGTGGTCCCAAGGGTGGTGGCGGTCGTGGCGGGAATCGTCCCGGTAGGGGTGGTCAGCAGCGTGGGGGCGGAGCCCCGCGGCAGGACGCACAATAACCATTTTAAGGGAAGACGGGGGCCGAACGGGCTCCTGCCGAAAGGGGAAATTCAATGCCACTGATGCCAAAGCGGGTAAAGCACCGCAAGCAACAGCGGGGCAGCCGGGCCGGTGACGCCAATCGCGGCAACGCCGTCAGCTTCGGTGAGTATGGCCTGCAATGTTTGGGGCGGGGTTGGATCACCGCAACGCAGATTGAAGCCGCTCGTATTGCGATGACCCGCAGCATGCGCCGTCGCGGTAAGGTCTGGATTCGGATCTTCCCGCACAAGCCGATTTCCAAGAAACCGGCTGAGACCCGGATGGGAAAAGGAAAGGGTGCGCCTGAATTTTGGGCTGCCACCGTCCGTCCCGGCACGATGATGTTCGAGTTGGACGGGGTTCCTGAGAGTCTCGCCCGCGAATCTCTGCGTCTTGCGGCGGCCAAGCTGCCGGTCAAGACCAGGTTTGTGACTCGTCACAGTGTCATCACCTGAGTCCGGCAGCCTGGAAGACAGGGAGTGTGAATCCAATGAAAAATTTGAAGACCGCGGGTGACCTGCGGGAATTAACGGATGATGAACTCGCCAGAACCGAGCGGGACCTCAGGCAAGAAATCCTGAACCTTCGGATGCAACAGGAAAACGGGCAGATTGAAAACCCGATTCGGTTGCGTCTCGCCCGGCGCGAAGTGGCGCGCATCAAGGGAATTCAACGTGCACGGCAAATTGCGGGATCGACTGTCGCCTAGCAACGGTTCGCCGATCACGTCGGTAAATGAAAAGACGTTCGTGGAGGCCCGGAAAGAAACCGGGACAGAAAGACGATGACCGAACAACCTGAAAAACAGCGGAAGCTGCGGAAGCAGCGGGTGGGGGTCGTGGTCAGCGACCGGATGGACAAGACCATTGTAGTCCGTGTCGACCGCCATGTGCGTCATCCGCTCTATGAAAAGGTCGTCCGCCTGACGACCAAGTTTGCGGTGCACGACGAGGACGGCCAGGCCAAAGTCGGTGACCGGGTCCGGATCATGGAGACGCGGCCCTTGAGCAAAACCAAGTGCTGGCGGCTGGTGAAGATTTTATCCCACTAGTTCCGCTGGAACTGGCTTTGGGTTTTAAGGAGGTGCCTTGATGATCCAGATGGAAACAAGGCTTGTAGTGGCAGACAACACGGGGGCGAAAGAGGTCTCTTGTGTTCGGGTGCTCGGCCAACGCAAACAGTATGCAGCGGTCGGAGATGTGATTCGTGCGGCCGTCAAGGTGGCAAGCCCGAATGGCGTTGTGAAGCGCAAGGAATTGGTCAAGGCCGTGGTTGTGCGCACCAGTGCGCCGATTCGGCGGGCTGATGGATCCGTGCTGCGCTTTGACAAAAATGCAGTTGTGATCATCGACGACCAGGGCAATCCTCGCGGTACCCGTATCTTCGGACCGGTTGCCCGCGAGTTGCGTGAGCGCAACTACATGAAAATTGTTTCGCTCGCTCCGGAGGTGATTTGACATGGCAAAGCGCAGGAATTCGCCACGAAAAGTACACGTCCGCCGAGGCGATGAAGTGGTCGTGATCGCGGGAGAGGAACGCGGCAAGCGGGGAAAGATTCTGGCCGTGTATCCCGAGCGCCAACGGGTCCTGATCGAGGGTGTGAATCTGGTCAAGAAGGCCCTTCGGCCGACTGGGACTCAGGCGGGTGGGTTGGTGGATCGGGAAGCACCGGTCCATGCGTCCAACGTCATGAAAGCCTCCGAGTGGGAAGCGCGCAGGACGGGTCAGGGGCAGAAATAGCGACGCTGTTTCAGGTCCCACAGGAGATTTTAAATGTCCTTAAAGGAAAAATACCAAAACGAAGTGGTTTCGGAGCTGAAAACGCGCCTGAACTACAAAAACAACCACCAAGTTCCTCGACTCACCAAGGTGGTCTTGAACATGGGTGTTGGCACCCGGCATGACAAGGCGGATTTGGAGCAGGCGGCTCTCGAGATGGGCCAAATCACCGGACAGCGCCCCGTCATCACCAAGGCTCGCAAGAGCATTGCGAACTTCAAGCTTCGCGAAGGCAACGCGATCGGCTGCAAGGTCACGCTCCGTGGACAACGGATGTGGGATTTTTTGGATCGGCTGATCAACATCGCCTTACCGCGCGTTCGCGACTTCCGCGGCATACCCTCCACGGCCTTTGATGGGCGTGGGAGTTACAGCCTAGGGATCGTGGATCAGACCATTTTCCCTGAGATCGATCTAGACAAGGTCAAGCGGACTCAGGGGATGAACATTACCATCGTCACGACGGCTGGCACGGATGCGGAGGCGCTCGAACTGCTTACGCTGATCGGGATGCCGTTTAAGAAGGCCGAATCCAACACCGGTTCGGACGAAACCGCGGCTGCCTGAGGGTGACCAACGGGTGGGCGCACGAAGCGACCATGGCGCACGCAGGTGAGCGGTGGTGCTTCGGCGAAACACATTTAATGGAAGGGACAGAACAGTGGCAAAAAAGGCGCTGATTGCCCGGGCGAATCGAAAGCCCAAGTTTTCCGCCCAATCCTACAACCGCTGCCGTGCCTGTGGCCGGCCCCGGGCGTACATGCGACGGTTTCAACTCTGCCGCATCTGCTTTCGGGAACTGGCCAGCCAGGGTAAGCTTCCTGGAGTAACCAAGGCCAGCTGGTAAGGGGCCAATGTAAAGAGAGGGACCGGACATGAGTATGAGCGATCCCATTGCGGACATGCTGACTCGTATCCGCAATGCCAACAGTCAGTTTCACGAAGAAGTCGCCATGCCCCACTCAAAGCTCAAGGAGCAAGTGGCAAAGCTGCTCAAAGAGCAGGGTTTTGTGAGCGGCTATCGTGTCGAGCCGGCTTCGCCGGGCCAGACCTTGATCATCAATTTGAAGTATGTCGGTGGGCGCAAACCCAAGCAGGTCCTCAACGGTCTGCGTCGGGTGAGCAAGCCGGGCATTCGCAAATACGTCAACAAGACGGAGATTCCTCGCGTCTTGGGCGGTATGGGAATTGCCATCATCTCGACATCGCAAGGATTGATGACCGGACAGGAGGCCCGCAAGCGTGGCATCGGCGGTGAAGTGCTGGCGCAGGTGTGGTAGCGGGGAGGAGTAGCAGATGTCCAGAATTGGTAAATTACCGATCCCCGTACCGGGGGGTGTTCAGGTTAAGATCGAGAACCGTGAGGTCCAGGTAGACGGTCCGAAAGGCAGTCTGACCTTGGCGTTACCACCGTTGGTGAACCTTGCGGAGGAGGACGGCACGCTGCATGTCACACCGGTGAATGCAACAAGGCAGGCCCGGGCGCAACACGGACTCGGTCGTTCGCTGATTGCCAACATGATAGAGGGCGTCACCCAAGGGTACGTCAAGCGGCTGGAGATCCAGGGCGTTGGATACCGCGCACAGGTCAAGGACAACGTCCTGAATCTGAGCCTCGGATTCAGCCACCCTGTTGAATTCCCAGCACCCGACGGCATTCAGATCGAGGTCGCCGAGAACACAAAGATCACAGTGAGTGGCGCGGACAAGCAGGTGGTCGGGGAGACCGCCGCAAAGATTCGACGCTATTACCCGCCTGAGCCCTACAAGGGCAAAGGCATTCGGTATGTTGGCGAGTATGTGCGGCGCAAGGAAGGCAAGGCCGGAGCCTAATACAGGTATGGCTTTTGGCGGTCCCGTGGCCGCGGGGGTTATGAATTCATGAAGAAGGTCAACAAACGCATAGAAAGCCGGGTAAGGCGTCATCTCAGGATCCGGAGAAAGATCCGCGGGACCGCGGATCGGCCCCGCATGAGCGTGTGCTGTACCGGAAAGCATATTTACATCCAGTTCATAGACGACGTGGCGGGACGAACGCTGGCGTCGGCGAGCACTCTATCGGCGGAGTTCAAGAGCGGTGACGCGAACAAGGCCAATCTTCCGGGCGCAGCACGCCTGGGCAAGATTGCTGCGGAGCGGGCGCTCAAAGCGGACGTAAAGACGGTGGTTTTCGATCGTGGTGGGTTTCCCTACCACGGCCGGGTAAGGGCCATCGGCGATGCTGCAAGGGAATGCGGGCTGGAATTTTAGCAACTATTTTGGAAGGTCGCCCGGCCGGATGGTTCGGGCCCTCATCCAACCCAGGAGTCTTTCGTGGCTAAAAGGGAACAGGAAACTTTCGACGAGATCGAAGAAAAGGTTGTCGCCGTCAACCGCTGCGCAAAAGTGGTTAAGGGCGGACGCCGTTTCAGCTTCAGCGCCCTGGTTGTCGCCGGGGATCGCGAGGGTCGTGTCGGGATTGGGTTTGGCAAGGCCAACGAAGTCGCAGACGCGATCCGAAAGGGATCTGAATTGGCCCGCCGCGGCCTGACGCGGGTAAACCTGGATGGCACTACGATCCCGCACGAGATCCTTGCCGAATTCGACGGTGCAAAGGTCCTCTTGCGGCCGGCCTCGGCCGGTACGGGTGTCATTGCGGGCGGTGCAGTTCGGGCGGTATGCGAATCGGTTGGAATCCGTGACTTGCTCTCCAAGTCTCTCGGATCCAGCAATCCCATCAACCTCGCCAAGGCGACGATGAAGGCCTTGAACGAGTTGCGTTCGCGCAAAGATGTGATGGCGATGCGCAAGGCGCAATCCTAGTGCGATCGGGTGGGCCAGGTTCCGGTCTTTGATCGTTACCTGTGTGCGCACCCGAAACCTATTTTCCGCTCAAGGAGTGAGTAGATTCATGGAACTTCACAAGTTAGGTCAGAACGGCAACACCGCCAAGAATCGGAAGCGTGTCGGTCGCGGGCCTGGCAGCGGCACCGGAAAGACATCCGGGCGAGGCCACAAGGGCGCGGGCCAACGCTCCGGGCATTCTCAGCGGCTTGGGTTCGAAGGTGGTCAGATGCCTTTGATCCGTCAGCTGCCGAAGCGCGGGTTCAAGAAGCCGAACCGGTTCGAGTATGTCGTCTTGAACGTCTCGGACCTGAATCGCTTTGAGGATCAGACGACGGTCGATTACGACGCCTTGCGGGCGGCGCGGCTTGTCAGGCAGGGGCGCGATGGAGTAAAAATTCTGGGCGATGGCACTTTAGAGCGAAAGCTCACCGTCATCGCGACAGCCTTCACGAAGACTGCGCGAGAGAAGATCGAAGCCGCCGGAGGCACCTGCGAAGTGGCCTCTACGAAAGGCGCTCGGTAAGAGTCGCGGTTGAGTTGGGGTAAGGTGGTACGGTCAGGCGAAGCGGGCACTGGATTACCCGGGAATCGGTTCCAAGCACAATAGGACCGG
The DNA here is from genome assembly GCA_937875495.1 of uncultured Verrucomicrobiota bacterium. Classification (GTDB taxonomy): domain Bacteria; phylum Verrucomicrobiota; class CALLYA01; order CALLYA01; family CALLYA01; genus CALLYA01. The sequence continues at coordinate 34,000 of CALLYA010000340.1, read as the reverse complement.
CCGGATCCTGATGCCAAACTCGGACACCATGAGGTCGGTCCCATGCTATCGGCATTTCGAGATTCATTTAAGATCCCTGAATTGCGGGAACGAATACTGTTTACGTTCGGTCTTGTAGCTGTGTGTCGCCTTGGTGCGAACATTCCGGTACCGGGCGTGAATGCAGGAGTTCTCAGCGATTTCATCTCTCAAATCGAACAGCAGAGCAGCACCGGGGGTGTGTTGACGCTGTTCAACCTCTTCAGCGGCGGCGCGATTGAGCAGGCCGCGGTGTTCGCGCTGGGCATCATGCCGTACATCAGCGCCACCATTATCCTGCAACTTCTGACCCCGGTGATACCCAGTCTCGAACGGATGGCGCGCGAAGGCGATTCCGGGCGGCAAAAGCTGATCCAATTCGGGCGGTATCTGACGGTCGCGCTCTGCGTGATCCAAGGCTGGATGCTCGCTTACGCCTTGCAGCACCCTGAGGATTTGTTCGGCGCCGCGTTGCCGGGATTGGTTCCGAACCCGGGAATGGGTTTTCAGATCCTGGCGGTGACCTGCCTGACTGCGGGAACCGTCTTACTGATGTGGTTGGGCGAGCAGATTACGGCGCGAGGGATCGGTAACGGCATCTCTCTGATCATCACGGTGAATATCATCGCGCGGCTGCCGGGAGCGATTATGCAGGCGGTCACGATGTTTTTCCCCGGTGGCGGTCAGCAGGCGGCACACAACCCTGCCAAGGGGATCCTGATGTTGGTGTTGATCCCGATCATCATCATGGGAATCGTAGCGATCACGCAAGCGGAGCGGAAGATTCCGGTCCAATATGCAAAACGTGTGGTCGGGCGTAAGATGTACGGTGGTCAGAACACGTTCCTGCCGCTGCGGATCAACTATGCGGGTGTGATGCCGATCATCTTCGCGGATGCGTTGATGATGTTCCCTTACAAGATCATCGGGTGGATCAGCAAGGGAGGAGCCTTGCAGGCGGTGGCCACGGCCATTTCACCGGGGCATGCCTGGTGGTACATCCTCTACACCACCCTGATCATGTTCTTTTCCTTTTTCTGGGTCGCAACGCAGTTCAATCCGATTCAGATCGCCGACGACCTGAAGAAGTATGGCGGCTACATCCCCGGGGTGCGTCCGGGAAAGCCGACTGCCGACTTCCTCAACCATGTCATGACGCGGATCACGCTTGCGGGCGCGATCTTCCTCACGGTGATCGCGGTTGCACCGACCTTGCTGTCTCAGCAGTTCAACATCCCGTATCTGGTCGCCAGTTTCTTCGGCGGCACCGGGCTGTTGATTATTGTGGGTGTCATGCTAGACACCATGCGGCAGATCGAGAGTCATCTCTTGACGCGGCATTACGACGGATTTTTGAAACGAGGCAAACTCCGGGGCCGATTCTGAGATCTGAGCAATCAAGGGCTTGAGATCTTCGAGATCCTCCGGTTTCCGCACACTGCCTCCCGCTGCCTGCGGGAGGCGGTTCATTCCTTGCATTTTGGCTGATATCGAGTAAAATGGAGCGTTTTACGCTGAACGAGTTTCAAGGAATGGACCTCCATCCACGGACACGGAGGATTCGTCCTCTGGTGGAGGAGGGTAGGAATTGATCATCCGAAAGACAGCGGCTGAGATTGAAGAGATGCGCCCGGCCTGTGAGCGGGCTGCGGAGGTTCTCTCGCGAGTGGTGCGCTGGGTGCGTCCCGGGATCACGACGGGGGAACTGGATCAATATGCGGCGGAGCAGATCGCGGAACTCGGGGCGAAGAGCGCTTTTTTAGGGTACCACGGATACCCGGGCCACATCTGTGTCTCGGTCAATGACGAGGTGGTTCATGGAATCCCGGGTGACCGGGTGATTCATGCGGGCGATGTGGTCAGCATCGACGTCGGGGTGGTGTATCGTGGCTGGGTGGGCGACAACGCCCGTACGGTCGCGGTAGGGAACACGGTTCCGGAGGTCGAGCTTTTGCTGGCGGCGACGGCGGGTTCGTTGGCTGCGGGGATTGCCGCGGCACGGGTCGGCAATCGCATCGGCGACATTTCGCATGCCGTCGAAGAGTATGTGGTGGCGCGTGGGTTCAGCGTCGTGCGCGAGTACGTCGGGCATGGGGTTGGGCGCAACATGCACGAGGAGCCGCAGATTCCGAACTATGGGCCGGCGGGGCGAGGGCCCCGATTGAAGGCGGGAATGACCCTGGCGATTGAGCCCATGGTGAACATGGGCGTGGCCGCGGTCAAGACCTTGGACGATCAGTGGACGGTGGTGACGGCCGATGGCCGGCCCTCCGCTCATTTTGAGAACACGATTGTGGTGACCGATGGCGAGCCGGAGATTTTGACGTGCCCGCTGAAGACCCCATTCGAATAGATGGCTGCATCGAAGACGAGGTGCGACCAGGAATTTTTCAGGTCAGGCTGCCCAACGGCCACCGGGTCATCGGGCATCCGATCACCGCTTGCCGAGCGATGGCGAAGGGTTGGCATGCGGGGATGCAGGTGATGGTAGAACTTCGACCATTTGACATGACAAGTGGGCGGCTCAGCGCCCTACCGGGAGAAACCGGGGAGAACGATTCATGAAGGTAAAAGCATCGGTGCGCAGAATTTGTGCGAGCTGTAAGGTCGTTCGGCGGGGTGGGACCATCTATGTGATCTGCACCAATCCCCGCCACAAGCAACGGCAGGGTTGATCAGCGAGGAGTGAGAAGAGATGCCGAGAATTTTGGGAGTTGACATACCGGGCAACAAGCGGGTCGAGTATTCGCTTCGTTACATCTATGGAATCGGTCCTGCCCTTGCGGCGGAGATCGTTCAAAAACTCGAATTGGACCCGGCCACTCGGGCACAGGATTTGGACGACGCTCAAGTGCGCGCCATCACCCAAATCATCCAGCGCGACTACGTGGTTGAGGGAGATCTTCGTAGAGAGGTCACTCAAAACATCAAGCGCCTGATGACCATCGGGTGCTATCGGGGCTTGCGGCATCGGCGCGGACTGCCGGTGCGTGGACAGCGTACGAAGACCAATGCGCGCTCCCGCAAGGGTGCACGCCGCACGGTCGGCGTGATTCGAGACAAGGCGGCCCGTGCCGCGTTGCGTACCGGCAAATAGGCTGGTGCGGCATAAGTGAACGGACTGTTGGTACACTTTGAAAGGCGAAGGTACGGGAATGGCTGAAGAAGGCGTCATCAATCCTACAGCAGAGGATCTGCTCGGAACCAAGCCCACCGAACAGAAGGTGGAGCGGGTCAAGGGCAGTAAGAACATTCATTCTGGAATCGCGTATGTCGTATCGACCTTCAACAATACGATCGTCACGATTACCGATATGAACGGCAATGTGATCAGTTGGTCAACCGGCGGCAAGGAAGGGTTCCGCGGCTCTCGCAAAAGCACGGCATTTGCCGCGCAGGTCGCGGCGCAGACTGCTGCGCGCACAGCCTATGGTCATGGAATGCGGGAGTTGGAAGTTCGGGTGAAGGGCCCTGGATCCGGACGTGAATCCGCGGTTCGCGCACTGCAAGCCGCAGGGTATGAAATCACGGTCATCCGCGATGTCACCCCGATGCCGCACAATGGGTGCCGACCTCCCAAGAGGCGGCGTGTCTGATCAACCTATTTTTGTTTGGAGTGCAGGAAAAGGGTTCCTGCCGGGAGTAAAAAAGAAGTCATGTCACGCTATTTAGGTCCAAAAAACCGTATCGCCCGCAGACTGGGCGCGCCGATCTTCGGTCCCAACAAATACCTCGAACGCAAGGCCTATCCTCCGGGAGAACACGGCCCGCGATTCCGTCGCAAGGTCAGCGACTACGCGTTGGCGTTGGCTGAGAAGCAGAAGCTCCGTTTCATGTACGGGATCCAGGAGAAGCAATTCCGGAGGTACTACGAGACTGCGGACCGTCGGCGTGGCATCACGGGCGAGACCTTGTTGGTTCTGCTCGAGCTGCGATTGGACAACGTTGTCTATCGGCTTGGACTGGCCACCACGCGGCGTGCTGCGCGTCAGATGTGCACGCATGGGCACATCCGAGTGAACGGTCGAAGGGTCAACATCCCTTCGTTCCAGGTTCGGGTCGGGGATGAGATTGAGATCAATCCTCGGCAGAACAGCCAACAACTCGCCCGCCAAAACGTTGAGGCCTCCACGGCACGCCCTGTACCGGAGTGGTTACAGGCGAGCCCGGCCGAACTGAGTGGGAAAGTTATATCCGAACCGACACGCGAGCAGATCCAACCGATCGTGGACGAGCGGGTCATCGTAGAATTCTACTCTCGGTAAACCGGGCAGGGAACCGCACGCACCACCAGAGACGCCCCCGCCTGGAGCGAACAGGGGTAAGGGAGGACGCGAACCATGGCTGTTCGATTGGGCAAATTTGAGATGCCTCGTCGTCTTGTAAAGGACGAGGCAAACGCCGGCGCAACGTACGGACGATTCATCGCCGAGCCGTTTGAGGCCGGGTATGGACATACGCTTGGCAATTCCCTGCGTCGGGTATTGTTGTCGAGCCTCGAGGGGGCGGCCATTTCCACGGTCCGTCTCGAGGGGGCTCTCCATGAATTCACACACCTTCCTGGTGTCGTCGAAGACGTGACGGACATTGTCCTGAACCTGAAGGGCGTCCTCCTTCGCATGGAGTCACGCGAGCCTGTCAAGCTTCGGATCGATGTGAAGAAGCGTCTCGGCTCGGTCTTGGCCAAAGACATCATCACCGAACCGGGTGTTGAGGTCTTGAACGGAGATCACATCATTGCGACGCTGGGGGAAGAGGGCGACTTCCAGGCTGAACTCGAGGCAAAGGTTGGACGAGGCTATTTGGCTGCAGAGCACAACAAGTACGAGGGGATGCCGATCAGCGTCATCCCGATCGACTGCCTCTTCAGTCCAGTTCGCCGTGTTCGGTATCTGGTCGAGAATACGCGGGTTGGTCAGCGGACCGACTACGACAAGTTGATTCTTGACATCTGGACCGATGGGCGGGTCAGTCCTGAGGATGCCTTGACGCAGGCCTCCGCGATCCTGCGCCATCACCTTGATGTCTTCGTACAATTCGATCGAACGATGATTGAGTTTGAGGAAGAGATCGAGGAGACCAACGAGGAAGACGAAAAGCTGCGGGAGCTGCTCAACATGAGCGTCAACGAGATCGAACTATCGGTCCGTGCCGCGAACTGCTTGAACAACGCCAACATCACGACGGTCGGGGAATTGGCTCAGAAGTCCGAGTCCGAGATGTTGAAGTATCGCAACTTCGGGAAAAAGAGCCTCAACGAGATCAAAGATAAACTCGCCGATTTGGGAATGTCATTGGGGATGAAGTTCGATCCGAGCCTCCTCGAAACCCCCTCGGCGGCGAACATGGGAGACGATTGAGATGCGGCATCGCAAACGCACTTTAAAGCTGGGACGGCCCAGTGCACATCGCCGCCTGATGTTGGCCAATTTGACGTGCAGTCTGATCCAGCATGGGCGTGTGACCACCACCCGTGCCAAGGCGAAAGCGGTGCGACAGTTGGCGGACAAGATGATGACCCTGGCCAAAGACGGGTCATTGCACGCCAGGCGTCGTGCCATTTCCATCCTTCATGACCCCTTGGCGGTTCGGCGGTTGTTCGGCGAATTGGTCGAAGACCACCGGGAGCGGCCGGGTGGCTACACGCGAATCATGCACCTTGCCAAGGCCAGGGTAGGGGATGGTTCTGAGATGTCCGTCTTGGAATGGTCCGGTCCCTATGCCGGCCCCAAGGCGAAGAAGGCAGCTGCCGTCGAAGCTGAGGCCTAGGTCCGAACATTCGGCCTGGCCGGCATGGGGTTGGCTGGTTTCAACCTGGCGCCGACGGGAATCTAAAAGCCGAGGATTGCATTGTAAGCATCCTCGGCTTTTACTTTTTCACGTGTTGGTGTGGGGTCAGAGGTCGCGGTTGTCCGACTCGTCCTTCTCCGTATAGCCGCTCTTTTGGCGCTTCCAGTTCAGCTCGTTTTTCTTCATGTACAGGTCGTAGACATCCTGAGCGGTCATTCCAAGGGTTTGGGCCAGGCTGATGAGGAAATGAAACAGATCGACGACTTCGACTCGTGCATTTTGCTGATCAAAGGTTTGGTACTTGGCCCACCACTTCCAGGGGACGCTGTCGGTTAGTTCCGCGAGTTCCTGAGACATGGCCCGTGTGTAATTGAGAACCCATTCGATTTGTGCGTTTTCATCCATGGTATCGGTGTCGACACCGATTCGCCGGTTCAGGTCGCGTTGCATGGCGAACATGGTCGCCATCATGTCGGATGCGACCGGTGGTTGTGGTTGGGAGTCCGAATCGCTCATGAGATCAGCACCTTTCTACTGGCTGCATTGTTAGGCTGAGGAAGGAAACACCGCCGGGGGCAAAAGCGTGGTATGGTCAAGATCACGGGGATTTCAGGGGTTTGACGCTGCCCCCTGGAATCGTATGCTATCCAATCTTATGGATCGTCAAACCGCTTTCTGAAATTGGGAGGACTGAGGTGGAAAAAGTTGTCATCATTGGGACTGGATGTGCTGGACTGACCGCTGCCATTTACACGGCCCGTGCTAAATTGAAACCATTGGTGATCGAGGGGAAGATGCCGGGTGGCCAGTTGACCACCACGACGATGGTGGAGAATTTCCCTGGATTTCCCGAAGGGATCATGGGGTTCGATTTGACCATGAACATGCGGACCCAGGCGGAGCGCTTCGGTGCGCGTTTTTTGTCGGTGGAGGTGACCGGTGTCGAGTTGGGGTCGGCCCCCTATACCATTCAGACCTATGACGGCCCGATTCAGGCCGAGGCGGTGATCATCGCCACCGGGGCGGATCCTCGGTATTTGGGGCTGGAAAGCGAGAAGAAGTTGATCGGGCACGGGGTATCTTCGTGTGCCACCTGTGATGGAGCGCTGTACCGAGACGTCCCTGTCGCGGTCATCGGCGGCGGGGATTCCGCGATGGAAGAGGCGATTTTCCTGACCAAATTCGCCAGCAAGGTCTACGTCATCCATCGGCGCGACGAGCTGCGCGCCTCCCAGATCATGGGCGATCGTGCCCAAGCCAATCCGAAGATCGAGTTCATTTGGGATTCGGTGGTCAGCGAGGTATTGGGTGTCGAGGAGGGTGAGGTAAGCGGGCTTCGGATCGAGAATCTGAAGACCGGGGAGCTTTCCGAGATTGAAGTCAGTGCGATGTTCGTGGCCATCGGGCACATCCCGAACACGGCGGTCTTCAAGCCCTGGCTGGAGCTCGACGATGAGGGCTATCTGATCCTCACCAAGGGCACAGCGACCTCGTTGCCCGGAGTCTTCGGCGCGGGGGATGTTGCAGACCACGAGTATCGGCAGGCGATCACGGCCGCGGGCAGCGGCTGTGCTGCCGCGCTGGAGGCGATTCGGTACCTGGAGAGTCAGGACTGATTCTATTGGAGAGGAAGGAGCCCGTCCGAAAACCTCTTGGCACCTCTGCACGTGAGTCTCTGGTTCCGGATGGGGAGGACAGGCTGGGAAAGCGGCAACCTTTTCGGACATCCTCTAGCAAGTGGGTATCCGAAAAGGCGCGTTCCATCATGCGTCGCCTCCAGGCAATGGTTACCGATCCGAGGGATCGGTCGGATCGGTCGGATCGGTGTTTGAATCGGGGTCGGGGTCGGAATCGGGATCGGAATCTATTCCTGTTCTAGTTGGCACCTGGCCCTCATGGACCGATCAAGCTTCGCTGCTGAGTTGTGACAGCGTTGCCCGGCCTCTCATGTCCGAATCCCATTCGATACCGAGACCGATAGCGACTCCGACTCCGATCTTGCTTCGCCATTGACCTTTTCGGTCATCCTCTAGCAAGAACCCGTCCGAAAAGGCCATTGGGTCGCAACGAAAGGTTTCCGGCTCCGGATGGGGAGGGACTCCCGCAGAGAACGCAGAGGGCGCAGAGGGGTATTGGGAGGGGGGGATGCAGCGGCATCGGAGCAGTTATCAGCCACTGCCTTGGCCTGTTGAAACACGATATCTATAAAATTCCCCAAAAATGTTGCGTGCAGAGCATGGAACCTACCCACCTCCATAGGCAGGTCGAAAACGCCACCGCGCCCTCTGCGGGAGGCTCTTCGGATCCGGATGGGAAAGCGGATGCCTTTTCGGTCATCCTCTAGCAAACCTTGGAAGCCCGGCATCATGGATCCGGTCCTCTGCGGATCCATGGCCGGGCGGTTTTTTTTTGCGTCTTGCGGCTGGAGACCGCATGGTCCGTCTGAGGTCCGACAACCTCTCCCCCCGGTTTGAATCGTGTCTTGCCAAGAGGCGGTGTCGGCGACCCTTGGGCGCGGGTATCGTCGTCGATTTGCCTGTCTTGTGAGCGTGTGAGTTTATGAAACTGGACCCAATGGCCTCCTATCGCCGATTGCTGAGCTATGCGATGCCGTACAAGTTGCGCCTGATTCAGGCGATCTTAATCGGCGGGCTGTTTGCGGCCTCAACCGGAGCGATTCCATGGGCGCTGCAGCACTCCTTTGGTGCAGTTTTCGGGGATTCCGGGGGGACTGAGCCGTCCGAGGGGCCGGTTGGGCTCGGAGGGTGGGTCTTGCCCGAATGGACGGGGGAGATGCTTCCGGGCAAGAAGTCTTCCGAAGCGGGAGGGCCATCGGAGGCATTGCAGGCGGTCAGTGATGAGGGGTCTGCCGCGGGCGGCGGAGAGCAGGGCAATCGAGCTGAATCTCTGCACAATTCTCCGCGATCCTTATGGCATATTCTGCCTTATGCCGCCCTGATCCCGTTGTTGGGTCTGTTGCGCGGCCTCTTCGATTTCGGCAACCGGTATTTGATCGGCTGGGTCGGGGATCGTGCGGTCATGGACATGCGCAATGAGCTTTTCGCGCACGTGCACGCTCTCTCCCTCGGGTTCTTCCACAGGAACCATACGGGGCAGCTGATCGGACGGGTGACCAGCGACTGTCAGATGATTCAGCGGGCGGTCTCATCGGTCCTGAGTGATCTGATCAAGCAGCCGATCACCCTGGTGGTGTTGATTGGATATGTCTTCTTCCGAAACACGCTCTTGGCGGTCTTCTCCCTGATTCTCTTCCCGTTGTGCGTGCTTCCGGTCATCATGTATGGGCGGAAGGTACGACGGGCCTCTTCGAAGGCCCAGCGCAAGATCGGCGACTTGGTCGACATTTTGCAGGAGACCTTCACGGGAGCGCGCATCGTCAAGGGCTTCTGTATGGAGGAGCACGAGGCGGACCGGTTTTCCAGTCATGCCCAGAACCTATTCCGGCAGCAGGTCAAGATCCTTCGTTCCTCTTCGATCGTGGAGCCGGTGATTGTCTTTCTGAGCTGTCTTGGGATTGGGGCCGCTTTGGTCTATTGCTTTCAGGTTGGGATGACCCACAATGAATTCCTCGGTTTCGCCACGGCGCTCATGTTGATGTACGAGCCGGTGAAGAAGTTGAGCAGGATTCACCTCACGATTCAGCAGAGCCTGGCGGCTGCGGAGCGTGTCTTCCAGGTATTGGACGAGGAGCCTGAGATCGCGGATCCGCCGAATCCGGTCACGCTCCCCAGCATTCGGGAGGCGATTCGCTTTTCGGGGGTGGATTTTGCCTACGACTCCAGTGGGAATGTCCTGGAGGGTATAGACCTGGAGGTCAGGGCCGGCACGGTCGTGGCGCTGGTTGGCCCGAGCGGCGGCGGAAAGAGCACGCTCTGTAACTTGATCCCAAGGTTCTACGATCCGACGGCCGGCTCAGTTTCGATTGATGGGCATGATTTGAGGACCCTATCCACGCGATCACTGCGGGCCCAGATCGGGATCGTCACGCAGGAGACCATCCTCTTCAACACGAGCGTTGCCCGCAACATCGCCTACGGCAAACCGGATGCGACCGCGAGTGAGATCGAGGATGCCGCCAGGCGTGCCAATGCCCATCGCTTTATCGTCGAGTTGGAACAGGGGTACGATACTGTGATCGGCGAGCGTGGGAGTCGGTTATCGGGCGGCCAATGTCAGCGGCTGGCGATTGCTCGTGCGATCCTGAAGAACCCGCCGATCCTGATCTTGGACGAGGCGACCTCTTCCCTGGACAGCGAGAGCGAGTATCTGGTTCAGAAGGCATTGGATGAGCTGATGGCCGATCGAACGGTGATAGCGATCGCCCATCGGTTGTCCACGATCCAGCATGCTGATACAATTGTGGTCCTTGTTCATGGGCGCATGCAGGAGGTGGGGACGCACGAGGAGTTAATTGCGTGCAACGGCGTGTACGAGCGCCTCTATCGGATGCAGTTTCAGAAGCAGGCCTGGACGATCGATGAACCTCGGCCATGAAACGGGGTGATGCCGGTTCTCCGGTCCGTCTTGAGGGAGGTTTGATGGAGGTCGGCACCATTGTTCGGGTGGCGGTTGATGTGGCGATGGATCGGCCGTTGGACTACTCCGTTCCCCTTCATCTGCAGGGGGCTGTGCGATTGGGCAGCCACGTCCTCGTGCCGCTGGCCAGCCGGGAGGTGACCGGCTTTGTGGTCGGCTTTCCGGAGGACTCCTTCCCGAATCTCCGACCTGTATTGGGACTGGTCCACCCCGAACCGCTGCTACGCCCTGCGACGGTCGCCCTGGCGGAATGGATCGCGCGTTATTACTGCTGTCCGTTGGAGATGGCGTTGAGGACGGTCCTGCCGGAGCCGGTGCGGTCGGGAGACCGATGGAAGACGTTACAGGTGGCCGTTCCGATTTCCGAGCCGCCACCTGAAGCGGTATGGGCCCGGATATGTACGCGTGCCCCGAAGCAGGCGGAGGTTTTTCAGTGGCTTCGGGACAACGGATCGACGGCGGTGACGCTGCTTCGTCGCCGGTTTGGAGGGGGGGCGCCCTCGGCGGTCAAGGGGCTGGTGAAGGCTGGGCTCGTGGAATTGCGTGACGAGGTGCAAAGCCGGGAGCCGTGGGAGGACCAAGAGGTCGTTTCCACGAAGCCCCTTGAACTGAATACCGAGCAGGCGGCGGCCTTTGCTCAGGTGGTTGAGCGTCTGGATGGTGGGCAAGAACCGGGGGTGGTATTGATCCACGGTGTGACCGGGAGTGGAAAGACAGAGGTCTATCTCCAGGCCATCGAACGGATCCTGAAGGTGGGTCAGGGTGCGATCATGATGGTGCCGGAGATCAGCCTGACGCCGCAGACGGTGGAGCGGTTTCGGAGCCGATTGGGGCCTTTGGTCGCGGTCCTGCACAGCAACCTGTCTCAGGGCGAGCGCCATGACGAGTGGCATCGTCTCCGCTCGGGAGACGCACGTGTGGTTGTCGGCGCGCGATCCGCCGTCTTCGCGCCGGTTTCGCCGCTGGGCCTGATCGTCGTGGATGAGGAGCATGAGGGCTCTTACAAACAGAGTGACAGCCCGCGCTACAATGCTCGGGACCTGGCTGTCGTCCGGGGTGCGATGGAGGGCGCGCTGGTACTGCTCGGCTCGGCGACGCCGTCGGTAGAGAGCAGCTACAATGCGCGCACGGGTAAGTATGGGCTTGCAGAGCTGAAGAGTCGGGTCGAAGGCACGTCGATGCCGGTCATCCGGGTGTTGGACATGCGGGGAGGTGGCGGAGGACAATCCTCACCGGCGGTCTTCTCTCAGGCGCTGTTGAACGGCCTGGAGCAGAGATTGGAGCGGGGGGAGCAGAGCATCCTATTCCTGAACCGCCGCGGCCACAGCTCCAGCCTCTGCTGTCCGCAATGCGGGACGGTGTTGGAGTGTCCCAATTGCAGTCTGCCGCTCACCTATCATCGAGACGGTGAGTTCATGTTGTGTCACTACTGCGATCATCGTCAGGCACCGCCGCGGGAATGTCCTTCGCCCCAGTGTCGATCGACAGCGATTCGGTATGCGGGGGTTGGGACTCAACGGGTCGAGCTGGTTCTGCGCAAGCTCCTGCCCAAGGCGCGGATCGCCCGACTCGATTCCGACTCCATGATCCGCAAGGATCGATTTATCGAGATCCTGGGCGATTTTCGGCGGGGGCGCCTCGACATCTTGATCGGGACGCAGATGATTGCCAAGGGGCTGCACTTTCCCAATGTGACGCTGGTCGGGATCATTCAGGCGGACATGGGTTTGCACCGGCCTGATTTCCGGGCGGGTGAGCGCACGTTCCAGCTGCTGACCCAGGTTGCTGGTCGGGCCGGACGTGGGGATGAGCCGGGGGAGGTCTTTGTCCAATCCTACACGCCCTTTCATCCGGCGATTCAGTATGCCTACCGCAGTGATTACGAAGGGTTTTACTTGGAGGAGATCGAGGTCCGGCGGACTCTGGCGCTCCCGCCATGGAGCCACATGGTCTTGTTGGAGGCCTTAGGGGCGGACGAAGCAATGGTTTTAGCGGAGACGATGGACGTGACCCAACAGATCCGTGCATGGAAGGATCCTGTGATGCAGGTATCGGGACCTTCGCCGGCTCCGATCGCCCGTTTGCGGGGGGAGTTTCGGTTCCAGATTCTGATACGGACCCGTGGCATTTTGCGGTTGGTGGACCGTCTGAAACCGCTCTATCAGCAATTGCGAAAGAAGCGTGGGATCCGCTGGCTGGTCAACGTCGACCCCGGCCAGTTGATGTGAGGTGGTCGAGGCGGAGCGATAAAAACAGCCTGAGGGGATGAACGTTCGATGAAGCCGGCAGAGGAACGAAAACGACCGATCAAGGTCTGCCATTTGATCACTCGCTTGATCATCGGTGGGGCGCAGGAGAACACCGTGTACAGTGTGTGGGGGCTATCCCAGGGTGGGCGTTACGAGGTCTGCTTGGCTTCGGGGCCGACGACAGGGCCTGAGGGAACGATGGTTCCGCAGGTTGTGGAGGCGGGGACCTGGTACCGGGAATTCCCTGGTCTGGTGCGTGAGATCCGCCCCTGGAAGGATCTTTGCACCCTCTGGGCATTGGTGCGTTTTTTCCGGGAGGAGCGGTTTGAGATCGTTCATACGCACAGCGCCAAGGCGGGTATTCTGGGCCGTTTCGCAGCGCGATTGGCGGGGGTGCCTGTGGTGATTCACACGGTCCATGGCTGGTCTTTCGGCGGCTATGGGAGTCGGCTGAACAACGCGGTTTTTGAGTGGCTCGAGTTTCTGGCTGCCCACAGCTGCGACGCCATGATTGGGGTCGCGGATGCGATGGGGGTTGAGGCGGAACGACGGCGGATTGCGTCACGCTCCAAATTCCGAACGATTTTCAGCGGGATGGATCTGCGCCGGTTTACGGAGGCCGCGAGGGACGGGGCGTTGGCAGAGCGCCTGGGGATCACTTCGGAGGATCGGGTGGCGGTGACGGTGGCGCGCCTCTTTCCGTTGAAGGGGCATGAGGAGCTCTTGGAGGCGTTCCCGGCGATCTTGCGGGAGGAGCCGCGGGCCAAGCTGCTTTGGGTGGGTGACGGAATCCTTCGAACGCAACTGGTTGCGCGTGCGCGTGAACTCGGGGTGGCGGACCGCTTGGTGCTGGTTGGTTTGGTCCAGCCGACGGAGGTCGCGGACTATTTGGCCCTGAGTCATGTCTTGGTGCATCTCTCCCATCGGGAGGGGTTACCTCGGGCGGTCCCGCAGGGGTTTGCCTGCGGGCTGCCAGCGGTGGCGTATCCCTTGGATGGCACGCCGGAGGTTGTCTTGCCCGGACAGACTGGTTGTCTGGTTGAAATGGGGGATCGCCCTGCCCTGGTGGATGCGGTGGTTGGATATCTCGCGGATGACGTTCGCCGGCGGGCGGACGGAGAACGGGGGCGGTCCATGGTGCTCGAGCGCTTCTCGATCGAGAGCATGGTAGCCGGGATCGATCGTCTCTACCGGCAACTGCTGGCTGAGCAATCAGCGGACGGTCGGTAACAGGGCGAGTCCGAGGAAAAGGAAGGCGAGGTTGGGCAGCCAGGCAGCCAGGATCGGGGGAACGACGCCTCGAATACCCATGTAGAGTGCGATATGACTCAACATATAGAGGGTAATAAAGAGGGCGATGCTGCTGGCGATCGCGAGGGCAGGTCCCTTTCGTCCGGTTCGAAGGGAGAACGGGATTCCGATGATGATGGCGGTCAGGCAGCCGATGGGCACGGCCATCCGATTGTGCATTTCCACTTCGTAGTTTCGGATCACTTGAGGCGAGAGGTTCTTGTGACGTTCCAGGAAACTGCGCATGGTCCTTGCGCTCATGTACTCAGGCCGGCTTTCCAGGTAGAGCAGGAACTCGAGCGGGGTCTCATCCAGGTTGGTTGCACGCCAGATGGAGCGGTCGAGCAATGACTTCGGCAGGTCGGGTCGACGGCCGAACTGGTTAAACTGGTAGATATCGGCGTCAAGAAACTCCCAGTGGTTGTTTCTCCAGACCGCCTTTTCCGCGATCATTCTGCGCTTGATGAAATTGGGCCGGTCGGGATCGCGCTCGGTGATGATGACATCTTCCAGGATGTTGTCCCGACGATTGAACGTCTTTGCGGTCCAGAGGCGTCCTTGGGCGTCGTTCTCAAAATGGAACTCGGTGCTGATGTATTTGGAGGGTTGTTCTTGGCTGCCGAGTTGGCGTCTGAATTCTTCGGCCTGACGGAGCCAGTCTGGGCAGACGAATTCGTAAAGGAGAAAGACCGCGAAGGAGCAGATCAAGCCGAAGCCAAAAAGGGGAGTAAGGGTGCGCAGAATGTGTATGCCGGCGGCGCGAATAGCGATCAGCTCGTTGTAACGTTCCATGTTGCTGATGGTGAAGAGGGTGGCCAGCAACAGGGCCAAGGGTGCGACCTGGACCATGATTTGTGGGAGCTTGAGCCCGTAGTACCAGAGAATCCGGAGGCCTGAAACTCCGTTTGACGTGAAGTCCTCGAGGTTGTCGTTCAGATCGGCCACTAGGAAGACGATGAGAAATGCCAGCGCACAGACAAGGAGCGGCTTCAGGAATTCTTGGGTGATGTATTGGTTGAGAATCCGCATGGATTGAGCCTTGCCTCCCTGGTCCGAGCGGGAGTGTGTCGGTTTTTGCGGGTGGCTTCGAGACCTCGGAAGGGGCGATTGACGCTGGGCGAAGTTGGGGACCAGGATCCGCGGGCAATCGGGATTGCGACCCCTCGTGAATAGACGAGGAAGGAAATATTGTCAACCATTGGCGCCTTCGCCCCAGTGCGGGGATTCGCAGCGTTGGATCCGAATTTGGCCGAAGATGGAGATTGCTGGGGGGGGGCGAAAGGGCGCGCTCCTTTAAGGCGTCGTCTCCAGGCAATGGTTTTCGGATCGGTCGGATCGGTCGGATCGGTCGGATCGGGATCGAAATCGAAATCCGGATCGTCGGAATGGAGGGTGTGATTCGGCGTGGAATCCGCGTGGCAAAAGGTTCACAAGCGCTTCGATCGCCAAGGGTCTTTGGCCCAGTGGGCAAAATTCAGATCCTGGTGCCTGGGGCGAGGGCATAGTGTGCGCGTTCGACCCGTGTGAAGTGTTGGTCGCCGTTGAGGATTTTCAGGATTGAGCCGACCCCGAGCTGACGGGTGGGGTGAATCATTTCGTTGTACTGCTGTGAGATATCCCGATAGTGCGCGAAGGCGCCGACGCGTTGAATGGCACGGGCGAGCAGTTTGATCAGGACCTCCTGGTTGGTGAAGAACTCCAGGTGGGTTGTGACCACGACCTTGGGGTTTCGAAGGAGGATACGTTCGATGCCTTGCTCGGGATGGACGAAGCCACAGCTCTTGAGGGGGCCGGGCCGGTTGGTCAACAGGTATTCGGCGAGGAAGGTGCTGGAGACGGGGGCGGATTGCGCATCGAGCGCGTTCAGCATTTCCTCCTCGAGCGAGAGGAGGGTGTTTGGGGAAATGGTCGTGAAGTATTCGTTGTGGTAGGTGATGTCGGGGAAAAGGGCGGAGAAGAGCAGGAGCAGTCCGCCTGGGTGGTAATCCTGGAAATCGGGATCGCCGCTGAGGATGAGGGCTTCTTCTGCGGAGAGGATCTTATCTCGGCTATCGATGGTCGTCACCATCTTGTCGGCGTAGGGGCGTAGGAGGTGGCAGGCCAAGCGGGTCCGAAGCCGATCCATCGCGCACTGTTCGCATTGCCGGATTCGCTCCCGAGTGCGGCTGCACTGCTCTCCGATCGCCTGGAGCGACATCCGTTCGATTTCGGGGCTGATTCGAGAGCCGATCAAACCGAAGCGCTGTTCGAGAACGGCGCGGTCGCCACGGTCGACGAACTGTTGGATGAGCGTTCGAATGGGAGGGAGCGGGTTGATCCCTTGCTCCAAATCTTTGGTCTTATTGAGAAAGGAGCGGATGTCGCGCAGGGAAACCTTCCCCAAGGAGCGGATGTTCAAGAGATCCGCACTCGGAATCTTTCGGAGTTCCCCGATGGTGCGGATACGGGCGCGCGTAAGGCAATTGGCGGCACGCGGGGAGAGGCCGGAGGCCGAAACGGGCCACTGGTCGATTTGAGAACGTTTGATGGGCGGCAATGATACCATGGTCAACTCCGCGACGCACCTGAGACGACACGGCCTGAGGTTCAGTAGCAAACCGTTACGGTTTCCCCTCTGGGCGGCCCCTGCTGGGCCATTGATCTAAGGAGAACTATGGGGATATGATTACACGCCTGTCAATCAAATAATCCGGACCGGCAGGCCTGATGCCGTTGGGTCAGAGGTGAGAGGGGCAGCGGTCCTGCGGGCATCGGGGAGACGTCGAGGGCGGAGGCTGAGGTCATGGCTGAGTGCGAAAACAGGCATCTGCACCGGTCCTTGAATTGACGGCCCTGCAACCCCTTTATATACTCCTATTTCGTCTCATGGGGATATGGTCCCGGAGCGGACAGGGGGCGTGCCCCCACAAAACAAGGCCATCGGCGTCAGGGAGAATGGCCGTGGCCGAGTACACTTTGAAAGAGATCATCATGCAGCGCAAAAGAATTATTGCTGGGAACTTCAAGATGAACAAGACCGCCTCCGAGGCGGTGGAGTATGCCAAGGCCTTCCTGCCTCTCGTGAAGGGCATTGATGACGTTGAGATCGTGCTCTGTCCTCCCAGCACTTGTCTCCAGCCGATGTCGGTCGTGTTGGAGGGGAGTGCGGTCGGACTGGGTGCGCAGAACTTGTACTGGAAAGATTCCGGGGCGTTTACCGGTGAGATTTCCGCTCCGATGCTCCTGGATGCCGGGTGTGGATATGTGATCATCGGGCATTCCGAGCGTCGTGCGTATTTCGGTGAAACGGACCAGACGGTGAATGAGAAGGTGAAGGCGGCCTTGGGGCATGGCCTGACCCCGATCATCTGTGTGGGGGAGGTGCTTGAGGAGCGTGAGTCCGGAGAGACCGAGGCGGTGGTCGATCGCCAGGTCCGCGGGGGCTTGGCAGGGCTTTCGAGTGATCAGGTTGCCTCTCTGGTGATCGCCTACGAACCGGTGTGGGCCATTGGAACCGGCAAGACGGCCACGCCGCAGATGGCGCAGGAGGTTCATCACTTCATCCGAGGGATTGTCGCTGCCGATTTCGGGGCTGAGGCTGCGGCGGCGGTGCGGATTCAATATGGTGGAAGTATGAAGGCGGACAATGTTGCGGAGTTGATCTCCCAGCCGGATATTGATGGTGGTTTGGTAGGCGGGGCTTGCCTCACCCCGGATGGTTTTGCGACATTGATCACGAACGGACGGCCCTGAATCGGAAACGGGGATTCATAGTGGAATCGTTGAAGCCTTGGGCCTAACAAGGTGCGGCCCTTTATGGGGGTTCAGCGGCCTATTGTTGGGTGGCCCGGTCGAAGCAAAAGGAAAGCGGAAATCACGATGGCTATCTTTCTTGGAATACTTTACGCGTTGCAGTTGCTGGTTGCCCTGCTGTTGATCCTGATCATTTTGATGCAGCGCACGGCCAGTGAGGGCCTTGGCCTGGCCTTCGGCGGCGGCATGGGCGAGAGCTTTTTTGGTTCTCGTGCGGGTAACGTCCTGGTCAAGATCACGGCGTATCTGTCCGTTTTCTTTATTTGCAATACGCTGTTGATCGCCAAGTTGCAGACTGTTCAGGGGCGGTCGATGGTCCGTCCGGGTGCACCGGTTGCCGCGTCTGCGGAGGCAATTCCGGCCGGTCAGGTGGCCACGCCAGGCGAGGGCGTCTCGGCGGAGGTCCCGTCTCCCGCGGATGCGGGGGCTGTAGTGCCTGCGGGTGAGGCGCCACTCTCCATCGAAATCCCTGCGGTGGATGCGGGGGCTGAGGTCGCACCTGTGGAGGCTGAGGTCGCACCTGTGGAGGCTGGGGCGACTGCACCGGAAGGGAATGAGATTGAGGCTCCGGCTCCTGATGCGGCATCTCCCGTCGAGGCCTCTGGTGATGAGGCGGGTGCTGCGCAGGCCCCAGACGAACCTGAGAGTTGAGGTATGGACCTGCTGGTCCGGCACGGTCAGATGAATTGGGCAGGACAAGGTGTCCTGCCCTTTTTTTGCATGGAGGTGCTCGGGGGCTGTCCGAAAAGTTAGATAGTGAAGCAAGATCGGGGTCGGGGTCGCTATCGGTCTCGGTATCGAAGGGACGCGGGCTGGGATTGGGACACGAGAAACCGGGTAGCGTAACCGCAGTGTTACGGTGCTGGCAAGATTCGGCAGCAAGGTTTGAGCGGTCTTCAGAGGGCCGGGTGCCTTCCTGGACAGGAATCGATCCCGCTTCCGATTCCGACCCCGACCCCGATTCAGACAAGGATCGGACCGATTGACAACCATTGCCTGGAGGCGGCGCTTGAAGGAGCGCGTCTTTTCGGACGGGCTCATGCTAGAGGTCGTCCGAAAAGGTAGATGGCGAAGCAAGATCGGGGTCGGGGTCGCTATCGGTCTCGGTAGCGAAGGGACGCGGGCTGGGATTGGGACACGAGAACCGGGTAGCGTAACCGTAGTGTTACGGTGCTGGCAAGATTCGGCAGCAAGGTTTGAGCGGTCTTCAGAGGGCCGGGTGCCATACTGGACAGGAATCGATCCCGATTCCGATTCGGACTAGGATCGGACCGATCGAACCGATCGACAACCATTGCCTGGAGGCGGCGCTTGAAGAAGCGCGTCTTTTCGGACGACTACATGCTAGGAGGCTGATACGTTGACACGATGGCCGCGGATCCCGGTTGCGAAGTTCCTCCTTTCGTCTCTATTGGCCTTCGTTTTCGGGGAGTGCTTCTCCCTGCATGCCTTTACATTGGCCCGGCCAGACCCTGAAACGAGGTCTGACAGGGTACTGCTTGGATCCACCAAGCGGTTGCGCAGTCTTGATCCGATTGGGTCTGGTGACATCGCCTCGGCGATGATCACGGGGCTGATCTATGAGGGTCTGTTACGGTATGGCTACTTAGATCGACCCTACCGTTTGGAACCACAGCTGGCAGAGGCGATGCCGGAGGTGGATGCGACCGGGACGCGGATGACGTTCCGGCTTCGGCCGGGGATATACTTTGCTGATGACCGTTGTTTCCCTTCCGGCTCTGGGCGTGAGGTAACCGCCGCGGATTTCCGCTATTCGATCTTACGGCTTGCGGATCCCCGCAGTTCGACGACGGGGTTCTGGGTCATTCGAGGGCGTCTGCGTGGTTTGGAGGCCTTCCGCAAGCGGGTCGAGGAGGTTGGAGATCGTGCCTACGAGGAACCGGTGGAGGGGATTCAGGCACTGGACGATTACACGCTGGAATTCCTGTTGACCGAGCCGTACCCGCAGTTCCTCTGGGTATTGACGATGCACTATCTGCATGTGGTGCCCAGAGAGGCCGTGGAGTTCTACGGTGGAGATTTCCAGCGATATCCGGTGGGGACAGGTCCTTACCGCCTGGTGGAATGGAAGCGCAACTACCGGATAGAATTGGAGCGCAATCCCAAGTGGGCGCAGACGGGTCGCCGCGAGGTGTATCCGGAGGAAGGGCAATCGGATGATGTGCGCGCCGGACTGTTGGCGGAGGCGGGGGCGAGTCTGCCGTTTGCGGATCGGATCATCCGGTATGTGGTGCAGGACGAGTCGACTGCCTGGCTGATGTTTTTGGCGGGTGGTCTCGATTTGACGCTGCCCACGACGGATCAGTTTGAGGGGGTGAGTGTGATGGGCGGTCTCTCGTCCGCCTTGGAGGCACGTGGTGTCGTGCTGGACAAGGTCCCGGCCCTTCAGACGATCTACATCGGTTTTGGCATGGACGATCCGGTTGTTGGTGGGAACAAGAAGCTGCGGCAGGCACTCAGTTCAGCCTTGGACCGCTCCAAATTGATCGAGCTACGTGCGGGCCAAGAGATCGAGGCGGTGAATCCGATTCCCCCGGGGATACCCGGCAACACCACCCGCCCGAACCCCTATGGCTACGACCTGGACCGTGCCCGGCGTCTGCTGGCGGAGGCGGGCTATCCGGAGGGCATTTCGGAGCGGACCGGATCGCGACTGGAATTGACCCTCGATTTTGCGAGTCAGGGGCAGCCGGAGATGCGGCAACGGGCGGACTTGATGGTGGGGATGATGCGTTCGATCGGGGTTCGTCTGACCCCCAGGTTTCAATTGGAGCCGACCTTTTTCGAGCGCATTGACCGTCGCGAATCCCAAATGTTTTACATCCTTTGGTCAGCGGACTATCCGGACGGAGAAAATTTCCTGCAGCTCTTTTTCGGGCCCAATTCCAGTCCTGGTCCGAACCACACCAACTATGCCTCTGACGCTTTCGATCGCCTGTTTGAGCAGGCGCGCAGGATGCCGGACGGCGCGGAGCGGACGGAGCTCTATGAGCGATTAGCCGGGATGGTTCAGGAGGATTGTCCTTGGATCCTGGTGACGCATCCGCTGATCTATCAGCTGCGCCACGGTTGGCTGGAGAACTACAAGCCGCATGATTTCCCGTACGGCAACGAAGTTTACTACAAGGTTGAGCCTGCGCGTCGAGAGCGAATGCGAAAGGCATTTCGGAAACAGCCTCTGGGCTTGCGCCCATCGACTCTGTCTGTGAACGGAGGGGAGTGATGGGTTTTGGTGCCTACGCGGTACGGCGGCTGCTCTACACGATCCCGGTGACCTTAGGGGTCATGGTCTTGCTCTTCCTTTTGTTTGAGGCGATCGGGGGGAGTCCGGCGCGGCTGGTACTCGGCAAGAGTGCGACAGCCGAGTCGATTGCCGAGTGGGATGCTCACAACGGGTATGACCTGCCGCTGTTGATCTCCTGGGAGGGGCTGCTTCGGGAGCGATCTCTGGTGGGGCTTTTCGATGCCCAGCTGCCGCGTTATCTCTGGCGGTTGTCGCGGTGGGATTTCGGGACGAGTTACGTGACGAACCAGCCGGTTCGACGGATGATCTTCGAGGGAATTATTCCGTCGCTCTCTCTGACGGTCCCCATATTCATCGCAGGATTCCTCGCATCGATTGGGATTGCCCTGATGTGTGCCCTCCATCGGAAGGGGCATCTCGATCGTATTGTGGTGTTCCTTTCAGTTGCGCTGATGAGTATTCCGTATTTGGGCTACATTTTGGTGGGCCAATTTTGGCTGGGATATGCCTGGGGCTGGTTCCCGATTTGGGGCTATGAGGGAATCTCGCATCTAGTGCTTCCCTGGTTGATTGGGGTCGTGAGTGGTTTGGGGGGCAACGTACGATTTTACCGGACGGTGATGTTGGATCAGGTGCGGGCGGACTTCATTCGCACGGCCTTTGCCAAGGGCTGTACGACTCGGCGGGTGTTATGGGTGCATCTGCTGCGCAACGCGATGATACCGATCCTGACCCAGGTGGTGATCACGATCCCGTTTTTATACACCGGCAGTCTATTGCTCGAATCGTTCTTCGGGATACCGGGGCTTGGCTACATCGGGGTGCATGCGCTGCATACGGGTGACCGACCGGTCCTGTCGGCGTTGGTATTTGTGGGATCACTGCTGTTTGTTCTTTTCAATGTACTGACCGATCTGGCGTATGTCTGGATGGATCGTCGGATTCGGCTTGGTTAACCGGGGGGATGGGGTGGCATGGCGGGCAAGAGCGGCAGGCAGCAATGGCATGGCGGGGTGCGGACCTTAGCAGGCGATGTTTGGGCGCGTTTGAAGCGTGACCGAACGGCATTGGCCTGTCTGGTCGTCATTGTGGTCTACTGTCTGATGGCGTCCTGGGGGGAATGGGTCTACTGGTCTGCCCGGGTACAGGACGTGGTACCGATCTACCAGGTTCAGGATTTCGGGCATCGCTACGAGCCTCCGAGCGGCGCGCATTGGCTGGGGACCGACGCCTTGGGGCGGGACGTATTCCACAGGACGATCCAGGGAGCCAGGATTGCCTTTCGGGTGGGGATCATCACTT
This sequence comes from uncultured Verrucomicrobiota bacterium, assembly GCA_937875495.1. GTDB lineage: Bacteria > Verrucomicrobiota > CALLYA01 > CALLYA01 > CALLYA01 > CALLYA01. The sequence goes on along the minus strand of CALLYA010000340.1, from coordinate 11,737 downwards.
CGTTGCTTGCCTTACCGATCGCGATGGTGTTGGGGGGGGCGGCCGGTTATTTCGGAGGCCGATTGGACGAGTGCGTGGTCTGGCTCTATTCGACGGTGGCCTCGATCCCCTCGTTGTTGTTGATCTTAGTGATCGCGAGCGTTGTAGGCCACGGCTTGATTGGGGTATATCTCGGCATAGGTCTGACAACCTGGGTTGGATTGTGTCGGCTGTTGCGGGCTGAATTCCTGAAGCATCGCCAGTTGCAATACGTCGAGGCAGCGCGTTCGTTGGGTGCGGGGCATGCGCGGATCATCATCCGCCACATCCTACCCAACCTATTTCATCTGGTGATCATCAACTTTTCCTTACGTTTCGGAAACGCGGTCGGTACGGAGGTGATTCTGAGCTTTCTGGGGGTGGGTGCCGAGGGCGAGCCGAGCTGGGGCATCATGATCAGCGACGCCCGCCTACGCCTCTGGCAGGGAGTGTGGTGGGAGCTGGCGGCATCGATTGGTGCGACCTTTTTTATTGTCTTGGCGTTCAACGTATTCGGGGATGCACTCCGGGATGCGATGGACCCCAGGTTACGGATGGTGGAGGGCTCCTGAATGGGACGCGAGTCAAGTAAGCAGACGATATTGGAGATCCGGGACTTAGAGGTCCAGTTCGCAACCGAGGATGGGGCGGTGCGCGCGGTCGACGGTGTTTCCTTGAGCATAGGCGAGGCCGAGACTCTGGCGCTGGTAGGGGAGAGCGGCTGTGGCAAGAGTGTGACGGCGCTCTCCATTGCCCGCCTGGTCCCGGAACCGCCCTCCCGGGTCACGGGCGGATCGATCATGCTCGAAGGGGTCAACACGCTGGCAATGAACAGCCGGGAGCTGCGATCTCTCCGCGGGGCCAAGGTTGCTTATGTGTTTCAGGAGCCGGGTTCGGCGCTCAATCCGGTCTTTCGTGTGGGCGACCAGATTGGCGAGGCGATTCGACTGCATCGCGACCTTCGGGGCGGTGCGGTGGCCGCGGAGGTCTTGCGTCTGCTCAAGCTGGTCGGCATTCCGGCGCCCGAGGCACGTATGCGTGAGTATCCGCATCAATTGAGCGGTGGGATGCAACAGCGGGTGATGATCGCGATGGCATTGGCGAGCCGTCCCCGGCTGTTGGTCGCCGACGAGCCGACGACCGCGTTGGATGTTACGATCCAGGCCCAGATCCTTTCTCTGCTGCTGGATTTGAAGGAGCGGCTCGGAATGGCGATGCTGCTGATCACGCACAATTTGGGGGTTGTGGCGCAAGTCGCGGATCGGGTTGCGGTGATGTATGCGGGCCGCATCGTCGAGGAGGCCCCTGTGGAAGCGCTGCTTCGACTTCCGAGGCATCCATACACCCGCGGGCTTCTGGATTCGATCCCCAAGCTGGGGCTTGGGGCGGAGCGCCTCTCCACCATCGGAGGAAGCGTCCCGCACCCAGGAGAGATGCCGCCCGGATGTAAATTCGCGCCCCGCTGCTCGATCGCACGAGCCGAGTGCCACCTCGCAGAGCCGGCCTTGGAAGAAATCGAACCTGGAAGGAAGGTACGATGCCCCTTTTGGAAGTCCGTGAGTTAAAGACCCATTTCCCGATTCACAGTGGGGTTCTCCAGCGATCCAAGGCCGCAGTCAAGGCTGTGGACGGCGTCTCCTTTCAGATTGAGCGAGGGGAAACGGTCGGGCTCGTCGGGGAGAGCGGTTGTGGAAAGAGCACCCTGGGCAAGACGTTACTCCGCCTGATTGAGCCGACCTCGGGCCAGATTTTTTTTAAGGAGCGCGAGGTGACCTCCTTGAGTCAGCGCCGGTTGCGACCGCTCAGGCGCCACATGCAGATGATCTTCCAGGATCCTTACAGCTCTTTGAACGGGCGTATGACCGTGGAGCAGATCGTAGGGGAGGGCCTGCGGATCCATCGTCTGGTGCCGAAACGGGAGGTATCGCAGCGGGTACGCGAGCTCTTGGAGGCGGTCGGGCTGAACGAGCAGTATGCCCGACGCTATCCGCACGAATTCAGCGGGGGGCAGCGGCAGCGAATAGGAATCGCGCGTTCCTTAGCATTGCAGCCGGACCTGATTGTGGCGGATGAACCGGTCTCCGCCTTGGACGTGTCGGTGCAAGCGCAGATCATCAACCTGATGGTCGATCTCCAGAAGCAGTTCAATCTGACCTATCTGTTTGTTGCCCACGATCTTGCCGTTGTGGAGCACATCAGTGATCGGGTGATCGTGATGTATCTGGGCAAGATCGTCGAGCAGGCCGCGGTCCAAGCGTTGTATTCGTCACCTCTGCATCCCTACACCTCGGCCCTCATCGCATCGGTCCCATCTCTCGATCCCGCGGAACGGCGTCGGCAAGTGTTGGGGGGTGACGTCCCCTCACCGGTCAACCCGCCCCCCGGCTGTGCGTTTCACACGCGCTGTCCCCTGGTCGAGGACCGTTGCAGGGTGGAAACCCCACCTCTTCGAGAGGTGCGTCCCGGCCATTTTGCGGCCTGTCATTTGGCCAAACCATGATGGTGCGGGAGGCGCCAACGGAATGATGGAGATTGGAACATTTCAGATCCTTGAATCGGACCCCTCTTCGGCCGCCCGTGTGGGGCGGCTTCAGACGGCGCATGGTGTGGTGGATACGCCCAATTTCATGCCGGTGGGGACGCGTGCCTCTGTAAAGTCTGTGGCGCCGGACCGTCTGATCGAGATCGGTGCCCAGATGGTATTAGGCAACACCTATCACCTGCATCTGCGGCCAGGTTCGGAACTGATCCGCGACCTGGGTGGACTGCATCGATTCATGAATTGGTCCGGTCCGATCCTGACGGACAGCGGCGGTTATCAGGTGTTCAGCCTGAGCAAGTTGCGCAAGATCGAAGAGAACGGGGTTCACTTTCGGAGTCACATTGACGGGCAGGCCCTTTTTCTCGGACCCGATGAATCGATGCAGATCCAGGGGAACCTAGGTTCCGACGTCGTCATGGTCTTTGATGAGTGCGCACCGTATCCCTGCACTTGGGAATACGCGGCGGACTCGATGCGACGCTCCTTGCGATGGGCCCGGCGTTGTCGAGATGTCCGGGGTAAGCTTCTCCGTTCGGGGCAGCTCCTCTTTGGGATTGTCCAGGGAGGGCTCTACGCGGATTTGCGGGAGGAGTCGGCCAGGGGGCTGGTGGATCTGGGATTGGACGGCTATGCGATCGGTGGATTGAGTGTTGGAGAGCCGATTTCGGAGCTGTATCGCGGTCTGGAAGCGAGTGTGGCTCATCTACCCGAGGAGCGCCCGCGCTATTCGATGGGGTCGGGCACACCGCTCCAGATCGTGGAGAGTGTCGCTCGAGGAATTGACCTCTTTGACTGTGTGCTTCCGACCCGGCTGGCGCGCAACGGCTCGGCCTTCACCGGTCGTGGGGTGGTCTCGATCAAGGCCGCCACCAACCGGGCCTTGGAAGATCCGATTGAGTGCGGATGTGGATGCTACGCCTGCCGGGAGTTTTCCCGGGCGTATATTCGACATTTGATAAATGTGAACGAGATTCTCGGGTTCGTACTCCTTTCGATTCACAACCTTTACTATTATCTCCGGCTCATGTCCCAAATTCGATTTGCCATTGAGGGGGGGACGTTCGAGACGTTCCGGCAGGAGATGGGCAAGACCTATGTGGATCGAACGGAGCGGGCCCGACTGGAACCCGTGGAGTAGAATCAATGATTTTTTCAATGCTTAATGCCTTGTTGGGAGGCATCCCGACCACGACGCTGGCGGATGCGGGTGCAGCGGGCCAAGGCCCGCCACCATGGGCGATCCTGCCCTACTTTCTGCTGATGTTTGGAATCCTCTATCTGCTGATGATTCGCCCTCAGCAGAAGCAGCAGAAAGAGTTGCGTCAGAAATTGGCTGCGATGTCCAAGGGAGACAAGGTCATCACCTCAGGAGGAATCCATGGGATCGTGGCCAACTTCAAAGACAATATCGTGATCGTGCGCATCGCCGAGAACGTAAAAATCGAGGTGAGTCGGTCTCATATTGCGGATGTCTTGCCGAAACCGGATCGAACAAGCGATAATTAGGCTTCTTTTTTCGAAGTGGTTCCCGGACGCAGCTTCCGGGTTGCCGGTCGAGGCCGGCGGAAACCCTTCCCGCCTGCACTGTTGAGGTAAAGCATGAAAGAACATCTTTGGAAGATCGTCGTAACCCTATTGGTAACAGGGTTATCCATCACCTTTCTATTCATGGACGAGCTCCGGTTGGGTCTAGACCTGCGCGGGGGGAGTTCCTTCGAACTCCAGGTCGACACCGAGGGGATGACCACCCAGGAGCGAACGGATGTGGTCAACCGTGCGGTGGAGATCATCCGCAACCGGATTGATGCACAGGGGCTGACAGAACCCGAGATCTATCCCATTCAGGGGGTCGACCGGATTGAGATCAAGGTCCCCGGTCTCTCCAAGGAAGAGAAGGAGCGCTTTAAGGATCTGATCGGCCAGGCCGCCTTTTTGGAGTTCAAGGTGGTGCATTCGGACAACGACAGGCTGGTCACCGAGATCAACAATCCCGAATTCATCACACCTCCTGGCTACGAGCAAAAAGCGTTGGTGGAGCGGGATGAGAACGGCAAGGAAGTCCGCCGGGAGACGCTGTTCTTGCGACGCAAGGCCGCGATGACGGGTGCTACGTTGGAAGCTGCGTTCGTTTCGTACGACAACATCGGCCGGCCGTATGTCGCGCTTCGCTTCGACAAAGAGGGTGCCACACTATTCGAGGAAGTGACCGGGGCGCACAAGGGCGAGCGTTTGGCGATCGTGTTGGATGGTGTCGTGCGCTCTGCCCCGACGATTCGTGATCGCATCGCTGGTGGGAGCGCTCAGATCGACGGCGGCGGGGTTGGATTCACGCTTGAGGAAGCCAACGAGCTGGCCATCGTGCTGCAATCGGGCTCACTGCCGACCGAGGTGGAGATCGTTCAAGAGCGCAGTGTAGAGCCGACCCTGGGCAAGGCATCGATTCAAAGCGGCATCTTTGCAGGTCTCCTAGGCATGGCCTTCGTCATTGTCTTCATGTGGGTCTATTACAGATTTGCTGGGATCGTGGCCACGATTGCGCTCCTGCTCAACATGGTGATCCTGATGGGCATCCTGGTCCTGATCGGCGCAACGCTGACGCTGCCCGGCATTGCGGGTATTGTGCTGACCATCGGCATGGCTGTGGACGCCAACGTCCTGATCTTCGAGCGCATCCGTGAGGAGCTCGAGGAGCACAAGAGTCTGCACGCCGCCATTCAGGCCGGGTATGACAAGGTCTTCTCGACGATCTTGGACGCCAACGTCACCACCCTGTTGACGGCAGCCATTCTCTATTGGAAGTCGACCGGTCCGGTCCGCGGTTTCGCGCTTACTTTGAGTGTCGGTATTGCGGTCAGTATGTTCACTGCGCTGACCGTCACGCGCCTGATCTTCGACCTGATGGAATCGAGTGGGAAGTTGAAGAGGCTGACGATGATGTCCTTCTTCCACAACCCGGGGCTCAAGGTGCTCGAACGTCGGCGCATCGCTTATGGTCTCACCGCCGTGTTGATCATCGCCTCCTTGGTCGAGGTCTTTTTCATCGAGCGGAAGGATGCACTGGGCGTCGATTTCACGGGTGGAGAGTCATTGAAGATCGGTTATGTAGAAGGCTCCGGTCCGGATCAGGATGGGTGGCAGCCCATCTCCGAGGATGTCCTATCGCAGTTGGCGTCTGAGGCGGGATTCCAGGGGGTTCGATTCGCCTATCACGGTGAGCCGGATGCCTATCTCGAGATTCGGGCGCAGCAGAGTGGCTTGGAGGCGCTCAAGGACCTGATCATCGAGCGTCATCCGGATGCGGGGTTTGACCCGGTTCCGGTGGCTGTCGACAGCGTGGGTGGACTCGCTGGCAAGGAGCTGAGTTTCCAGGCATTGAAGGCCTTGCTGTGGGCCTTTCTGGGCATCGTGCTCTACATCTCCATCCGATTCGAGTTTCGGTTTGCGATCGGCGCGATGGTGGCTCTGGTGCATGACGTCATCGTGACGATGGGGATCTATGTCCTATCGGGTCGGCAGATTTCACTGCCGGTTATTGCGGCCTTGCTCACGATTGTCGGCTATTCGCTCAACGACACCATCGTGATCTTTGATCGAATTCGTGAGAACCTCGACTCGGTACTGCGCAAGATGAAGCTGATCGATTTGATGAACCTGAGCATCAATCAGACGCTGAGTCGCACCCTGCTGACCTCCTTGACCACCCTGTTTGTGGTCTTGTGTCTGGTCCTTTTCGGCGGTGGCGTGATCAACGATTTCGCCTTCACGCTGCTTGTCGGGATTGTCATTGGCACCTACTCCTCGATCTTCGTGGCGAGTCCGGTCGTCTTTGCGCTGCGGCCGGAGTCCAAAGACCGCGAAGGATGATTCGGGTAGGTAGCCTTTCCCCATTCGATTGAGGCGGTCAGAGAAAGGCCATCATACTGCAGAACCTGAGAGCCCCGGCACCGGATTGGTGCCGGGGCTCTTGCGTTTTCGTGGGAGGCTGGGAGGGGGCCAGACCGATACGGTCTGGATAGAGGGCAACCGCCTTTCCAACTGACTGGATCCGGCGAGTCTCCCGCAGAGGGCGCGGTGGCGTTTTCGAGCTGTCCGAAAAGGCGTGCTCCTTCAGGCGTGACCTCCGGCAATAGTTTCGGAATCGGGATTGGAATCGATTTCTGTTCTGGGGGGCACCTGGCCTTCATGAACCGCTTAAACTTGGTTGCCGAGTTGCGTCATCAACGCCAACTAGGCGGTTGCGTTACCGTCCGAATTCCATCACGCGTCCTTTCGATACCGAGACCGATAGCGACTCCTATCCCGATTTTCGCTCATCCTTCATCTGCGGATCGGAGGCAAAGGAAACGCCCCGGACGGTGGTTGGAACCGTTCCGGGGCGTGCACGCTCGAAGATTAGGATTCGAGGTTTGCTGTATTACGCGTACTGGATCGCGGCCTGAGCGGCGGCCAATCGCGCGATGGGCACCCGATAGGGGCTGCAGGAGACGTAGTTGAGTCCGACCTTATGGCAGAACTTCACACTACTCGGCTCGCCACCGTGCTCGCCGCAGATGCCGAGTTTGAGATCGGGCTTGGTCTTGCGACCCTTCTCGGCGGCGATGCGAACGAGTTCGCCGACGCCTTCTTGGTCGAGGACCTGGAAGGGGTCGTATTCATAGATGCCGAGTTCGACATAGCGTTGGAGGAACTTCCCGGCGTCGTCACGGCTGAAGCCGCAGCCCATCTGGGTCAGGTCGTTGGTACCAAAGCTGAAGAAATCGGCCTCTTCGGCGACTTTGTCTGCGGTGAGGGCCCCGCGGGGGACCTCGATCATAGTTCCGATCTTGAAGTATTCGAGATCGGCCCCCTTCTCCTTACGAATCTCATCATAGACGTCCAGGACGATCTGTTTCTGGTGGGTCAATTCCTTGACGGCTCCGACGAGCGGAATCATGATTTCAGGCTTAGAGCCGGGGACCGCGTAGGCGGCCTCGATGACGGCGCGGGCCTGCATCGCGGTGATTTCGGGGTAGAAGATGCCGAGACGGCAACCGCGGTGGCCGAGCATCGGGTTGAACTCGTGGAGGGAGTCCACCTTGTCCTTGATCACCTGTGCGCAGACGCCCATGGCTTTGGCCATTTCCTCCTGGCCGGCTTCATCGTGCGGGACGAACTCATGCAGCGGGGGATCCAGGAATCGGATCGTGGCCGGCAATCCCTTGAGTGCCTTGAAGATGCCGATGAAGTCCTCGCGTTGGACCGGCAGCAGGAGGTCGAGCGCCTTCTTCCGGCCGGCTTCGTCGGCGGCGAGGATCATCTTGCGCATGGCAACGATGCGCTCGCCCTCGAAGAACATATGTTCTGTTCGGCAGAGACCGATTCCCTCGGCGCCGAGTTGGACTGCGACTTCGGCGTCATGCGGCGTATCGGCATTGGTCCGCACGCCGAGGGTCCGATACTTGTCTGCGAGGGCCATAATGGTCCCAAACGGGCCGGTCAGCTGAGGATTGACGGTATCGACGCTGCCCTTGTAGACGTTGCCGTTGGACCCGTTGAGGCTGATCCAATCGCCCTCTTTGAGGACGATATCGCCGGCGCGCATGGTCTTTTCCTTATAATTGATGACGACATCGCCGCAACCGGCGACGCAGCATTTGCCCATTCCGCGGGCAACGACTGCCGCGTGGCTCGTCATGCCGCCTCGGCCGGTGAGAATACCCTTGGCGGCATCCATGCCACCGATGTCCTCTGGGCTGGTCTCGATGCGCACGAGGATGACGTCACGCCCCTCCAGGGCCGCGGTTTCGGCGTCGTGTGCGGAGAAGACGATTTGGCCTTTAGCGGCACCAGGGCTGGCGGGCAAGCCTTTCGCGAGAACGACGGCTGCTGCTTCGGCTTCCTTCTTAAAGGTGGGATGCAGGAGCTGATCGAGCTGTTTGGGATCGACGCGAAGGACGGCTTCCTTCTCGGTGATCAAGTTCTCGGCGACCATATCGACGGCGATTTTCACGGCCGCGGCAGCGGTACGTTTACCGTTGCGGGTTTGGAGCATGTAGAGGGTGCCCTGCTCGATCGTGAACTCGATGTCCTGCATATCGCGGTAATGCTTCTCGAGCTTGGCGCGGATCTGGTCCAGTTGCTGGAAGCACTCCGGCATCGCCTCTTCGAGAGAGGGGAAATCGGCCTTGCGCCGATCCTCGGGGACGCTGTTGTTCTCGGCCCACTCGCGGCTGCCTGCAGTGGTGATTTGCTGCGGCGTACGAATCCCGGCTACGACGTCTTCGCCCTGGGCGTTGATCAGGTACTCGCCGTAGAAGTAACGGTTCTCGCCGGTGGAGGGGTCACGGGTGAAGGCAACACCTGTGGCGCAATCTTCGCCCATGTTGCCAAACACCATGGTCTGCACGTTCACGGCGGTCCCGAGGAGGCCGCGGATTTCGTTCAGCGCGCGGTATTTGAGAGCACGGGGATTGTTCCAGCTACCGAAGACAGCGGTGACGGCGGCAAGAAGCTGTTCGCGGGCATCCTGGGGGAATTGTTTGCCTGCGGCTTCGTAGACCTTCTTATACTCCGCGGCCACTTCCTTCAGTCCTTCGACGCACAGGTCGGTGTCCAACTTAGCGCCGCGACGGTCTTTGACGGATTGGAGGGCGTGTTCGAAATCGTGATGCTCCAGGCTGAGCACGACATCGCCGAACATCTGCATGAACCGGCGGTAGGAATCCCAAGCGAAGCGCTCGTTCCCGGTCAGTTGGATCAGAGCGGGGAGGGTTTCATCGTTGAGGCCGAGGTTGAGAACGGTATCCATCATTCCGGGCATGGACACGGCGGCGCCGGAGCGAACTGAGACCAGCAACGGGTTGGGTCCGTGGCCGAAGGTCTTGCCGGTTGCCTTTTCGAGCTTCTGGATGTTTTGCTCGATCTGCTCGGTCAGGCCATTGGGGTATTTGCGGTCCAGCTTGTAATAGAGATCGCAAACTTCCGTCGTAATCGTGAAGCCAGGAGGAACGGGGAGGCCGAGGGTACACATATCGGCCAAGTTGGCTCCCTTACCGCCGAGGAGCTGCTTCATCGAGGCGTCGCCTTCGGAATCACCTGCCCCGAAGTAGTACACAAACTTTTGTTCTGCCATGGTTTTATTTCTCCTTTTGAACACCAGAAAAATGGAGCGATCCCACTCTCCAGCGGGCCTCAAGCCCTCACTCGGTGACCGGGCGGCCGCTCATTCCGATACGGCCTAAGCTGACACTATAGGGTAGATGAAACCATTCCTCAATTATCGTGACCGGCTATGTTGGCCGGGGCAGAGCAATCGGTGGAATGGGTTCAACTCCGGCCCTGGGCACTTGATCGCTCCCTGGATTCCGTCTGGAGGGAAGCTGGATTAGGGAAGGGGTTGCGTTGGCCCGAGATCACGGATACGCAGGAAGAACGCATCGGCGTCATGGGGTATGGAGCCGCTGAAAACCCCGACGGCTCTGTCGAGTTGGGCATGACCGATGGGTAGGAATTCGGAGGTCGGGAGAGGACTGGTGCCCTCGATTTGAAACCAATGTCCCGGTTCGCCGGTCCAGACCAGACGGTAGGTTTGGGATTCCTGATCGAAGGAGGCCCTTTCGATTCGCGGGGGTGTTGTGCCCAGTGCTCCGAGTGCAACCCAGGACGTCGCCTCGTTACCGAGGGGGCCATTGGTGCCGAACGAGATACTGAAGCGTGTTCGACCGTCGAACTCCTCGACCGGGAGCGGGTGCCATTGTGGAGGGCTGCCCAGGTTATCGATCAGGCTGAACTCGTAAAAGGTGGAGAGGGGAGGCAGCAGGGTATCGGTCTTGATGTGCAGGGCAGGATTCCCGAGATAGGGCAGGTGATCGACATGGTACTCGAATCGTGGGCTCCGCAGGTACGGTGGTGTCTCGGGTTGCGGGTATAGATGGCCGGGATGGAGAAAACGCGCCCCGATCATCCGGCCTTCGCTGGTTTGAACGGACCAATTTCGCCCAGTTTCAGGGTCGTAGGCGTGTGTGGTATCCCAGATTGTGGTGAAGGCGGCACCGAACTCGGGGTCGCCGACACCTTCGCTGTTGCCGCCAGGACCGGAGGGATGCCCCCAGAAATTGTCCTCGGCGGAGAGGGGAGGGCTGGATAGATTCAGGCCGGTGGAGTTGAGGGAGATGATGGCGGCCTGGTTGTCGGTGAAATTATTGAAATGCACCCGGCTGTTGAGGGTGTCGGCGCCATAGGCGAGAACCCCGGCGGCGGTGGAGCTGTCTGTGCCGTAGGCGAGACGTGTGACCACATTTCCTTCCATTACGGCGGTTGCGAAGTATCGGAGGAGGAGCCCGTATTGTACCATGTCCGCAGAGGTCCCCGCTCCCTCGATCCGATTTCGGAATACTTTGACTTGACGTCTATTGCCGTAGGCGAAGACACCGTTGTTCCGGAACCCTCGAATGTTACAATCTCGGATCTCGAGCGCCAGCGTATCCGGGGTAATCCAAGTCTGCATGACGATTCCATGCCGGAAGCAGAGGGTGTCCTTTTCGGGACCGGTGTAGAGGTCGATGTCGCAGTTCTCTACGGCCCCGCTGCTGTCCACATAGTAGATCCCGCCGGTGAGGTCGGAACAGGCGGTTCGCTCTTCCGCGGAAACGATGGTGAAACCGGAAATGGTCAGGTCTCTGCAGAACCTCGCTTGGAAGGCGTAGTCGGAACCGGTTGGGATGATCACCCGGGTATGTTCCGGGCCGGCCAGGGCGCGGATGGTGACGTTTTGCAGGCCTTCGATGTAGGTATGTTCCCGGTACTCCCCTGGCTCAACGACGATTTCGTCGCCCGAGACGGCTTGCTCGACGACCGCCTGAATGCTCTGCCCCTCTTGGACCTGGAGGACGGCGGCGGCCAGGGGCGAAATCAGAAGGAGTCCTACGATCCACGCGCAGAAATGGATCAGCGGCCGGGTGGCCTTTGGCTGGTGAAAGGGTCGGAATTTAGAGATCATGGCGCTCCAGACGAATAGTTGCCAAAATCACGAGCTAGAATAGGTCACCATATCATTGATTTGTAAACAGGTGAATGGAAAAGACCGACTACGCGGCACGACTTCGCGGCACGACTACGCGTGCCGCGGCGCGGGGGCTGGTGCCCCCGCGCGAGCTGCAGAAGGTCGTTTTCCCCGCCCTCTTCCTTGACAACCTTGCT
>CALLYA010000339.1 GCA_937875495.1 uncultured Verrucomicrobiota bacterium | reverse complement strand
TAAACCGTTCTCAAGTATTCGATTCGGTCAGCGTCATGCGTGCAGGCATGGGAATTCAACCGCCAAGACGCCAAGATCGCCAAGGGGGGGAGAAAGGACACGGTTGGATATGCCCTGAGCGGCATGGATGGGCACAGCGCATCTGGTGCTTGCGTGCTCCAGACTCTCAAACTTCTTGGCGTCCTTGGCGTCTTGGCGGTTCTTTCCGGGTCCGGATGGGGGGGGGAGGTTGAGAATGCGACTACCTTTTCGGATGACCTAAAGCTGCAGGCGGAGCCGAGTGGCGATTGCAATCGACGCGAGGTTTCTGAGTTGTTTTTTTCCACTACCTGCCTTATTTCACATACATAAGCGGCCTGACACGAAGCGAAACCTTGGAGGTCACTTGAACCTTACGGACCCCGCAAGGATCAGAATGGATGAATCCCGGATGGCCCCATGAGAATGACACGAACTGGCGAGGACGGATCAGCGCCCAGCAAAAAGTTTTCCTGGCCCCTTGCTGTCGTTGGGATGGTGGCCATCCTCATCTCCGGCCTTTCTGTTTGGCGGGCGAACGACCGGAATAAGTCTGAGCTGTTGGTTCAGGGCCGCGTGATTGCTCAATCGATCCAGTGGGATCTGATGAAATCGCTATCCGGCACCTCGGAGGATGTCGATCTACCTGAATACCAGAGGTTGAAACGCGATCTTGCCCGCATCCGGTTTGCGAATCCAGAGTACCGGTTCATTTACATCCTGGGCAAACGCCCCTCTGGAGAAGTCTTCTTTTTTGCCGATTCCGAGCCGAGCGGCTCTCCCATGGAATCGGGCCCTGGTCAGCTCTATCCGGAGGCGAGTTCTGGGGTGCATCGTGTGCTGGATGAGTTCTTGGAAGTGGTCGAGGGCCCGGTACGCGATCGTTGGGGGAATTGGGTGTCCGTGATGGTTCCGGTGCACGATCGTGCAGTCTCCAAGGGTCCGATTTTGATCGGGCTGGACATCGATGCTCGGGATTGGTGGTTGGATCTCGCCGTACATTCGGCGCTACCGGTCAGCCTGGTCCTCATCCTCGCCCTATTGATCCTGTTTCACTTTCTTTCTCGGGCACAGGTCGTGGCGGGCGGTCCGCGTCCTGTGATGTTTCGGCTTTTGCCGCCGATCGCGATCACTTTCAGCCTTTTGCTGGTGGGGTACGGTCTGATCTTATGGGGTCAGCATCAGAGGCACACAAAGCGGGAACTGCGGGGGATTGTCGCCGAGGGTCGGCGTGGATTTAGCACTACGATCGACCAGCAGCGGTTCGCTTTTGAGACGGCCATGGATCTGCTCACCGCGGATCCGGATCTGCAAGCGGCCGTTGCGGCCCGTGACAGGGCGCGATTGGTGGAGCAATGGCTACCGTTGTTTCTGACGATCGGTCGGGATAATCTGATCACGCAGGTATCCCTCTACGATCCTGATCGCAATGCCATCCTCCACGTTCACGAACCTGAAAAAGAGGGTGGCCGGCTTGAGCGGCGGGTGGGACTCATAGCCGCGGAAACCCGCAAAATATCCTCAGGCTTAGAAATCGGGGACAACGGCCTCTTGGTCTATTGGGTGGTCAAGCCGGTGATCGTGGATGGGGAGCTGCTGGGCTTTCTGGAGATGGGCAAGGGGGTCGATGATATTTGGGGGCATCTTCATCAGGCCCCTGGGCATCACGTTGCGGTCAGCCTGAGAAAGGAGTTTCTGGATCGCAGTCAATGGGAAACCGGGATGCGGACTTTGGGGCACACCCCCCAGTGGGATCGCTTCCCGGATTCCGTGTTGGTTTATCAGTCGCTAACCTCCTGGCCGGAGGTATTGAGTCCGTTGATTGGGCCGTCTCGACAGGATTCCGACCAAATCGACTTGGTCCAGCGGGTGGCATTTGATTCAAGGCAATGGCTCGTCTCGGTCTCCTCGATCCGGGATGTGGTGGGACGTGTGGTTGGCGACCTGATGTTGATTCAAAACGTGACCGAGGCGCAGACGGCCTTTGAGCGCTTGGCGACGCTGAGTGTCGCCGGCAGCCTTATCCTGCTGGTGATGTTGCTGGGGTTTTTTTACATCCTGCTGCATCGGACTGACATGGGAATCATCAACCAGCAGGCTGAGCTGCGGGATCGCGAACAGAATTTCCGGACTTTCTTCGAGACCCTGTCTGACATGGTCATGGTGTGTGACCAGGCGGGGGTGATTCTGCACACGAACACGGCTGCGGCCAGGAACCTGGGGCACCGGCCGAATGAATTGCGGACCAGGCAGTTGATCGACTTGTTCCCGGCCGCCGAACGGGTTCGTGCACAGGCGGAGCACAGGGCCATGCTTGACGGGCGTATGGACCACAGCCTGAACTCCTTGGTCGGGAGGAGGGAGGATCCTCTCCCGGTTCAAACGCGCATGTGGTACGGCAAGTGGGACGGGCAGGATTGTGTCTTCACGTTGTTCAAGGATCTGCGCGCAGAGCAGGAGGCTGAGCAGCGGTTTGAGCGTTTGTTCCGCAACAATCCAGCATTGATGGCGCTGATTTCCATGGACGATCGACAATTCACCGATGTCAACGAGGCCTTTATTCAGATGACGGGATTCACGCGGGATGAGGTTTTGCACTGCAGCGTCATGGATCTGAACTTGTTGGAGGACCCGGGGACGGGGGAGCGACTGCTTGAGCAATTCAAGACCCGAGGGCGGGTCGTGAATCAGGAGATCACGATCCGGCGTAAGGACGAAACGATTATTCCCGGGTTGTTATCCGGTGAGATCATCGTTGTCCAGGGGATCAAGCACTTTCTCTTTGTGATGCTCGATATTTCAGACCGCAAACAGACGGAAATGGCCCTGGCGCAGCGGGTTGAATTTGAACGGGTCTTCAGCAAGGTCTCTTCGCTGCTGGTTGGTATAGAGTCTGACTCCTGGGAGGCGTGCATTCGAAATATTCTGCTATCGATTGGGCGTTTCAGCAGGGTGGACCGCTGTTATACGCTCCTTTTCGACGAGGAAGCCGACAAGGTCGATCCCCCGAATTACATCGTTTGGGCGGCTCCTGACCCTGATGGCGCTCCTCGGAAGGACTCCGATTCGCTGTGGCTCGCGTCTGAACTACCCTGGTTCTACGAGCGTATTCAGCAGGGGCAATTGGTGAAGATTCCCGACGTCGATGGGCTGCCTGCGAGCGTTTCGGCGGACCGAGATCAGTTGCAGGCAAGAGGGGTTGCGGCGCTTTTGGGTGTACCTATTGTCTCTTCGGACCGCGTCAGGGGGGTGCTCTGTTTCGAGGCGATGGATTCGCCGCGGAGCTGGACGGAGGACGATGAGCATTTGCTGCGCTTGGTCAGCGAGCAGTTCGCGCATGTGTTGGAGAAGCGTGAGGCCCAGGAATCGCTGGTTCGGGAGAGCGAGGAACGTCGGATACTGCTGGACAATATTCAGACGCAGGTCTGGTATCTCACCGACGAGCACACTTATGGAGCTGTGAACAAGGCGCATGCGGAGTTTTGTGGATTTCGGGTTCAGGAGATGGCATTCCGGGACATGTATGAGATTTTCCCCAGCGAGCGTGTCATTCAGCGCAGCCGAATGAACGCGGAGATTTTTTCATCGGGGAAACCGAAGAGGGTGGAGTACTGGGAGCGGAACGGGGCCGGCGAGCATCGGTTGATCGCGGTCTACAAGTCGCCCCGTCTGCGGCCGGATGGTAGTGTTGCCTATATTGTCTGCTCGGCGGAGGACATCACTGAGCGCAAGCAATACGAGAAAGACCTCATTCAAGCGAACCGCTTATTGGAACTGGAGACCGCCCGTGCCAATGAGATGGCTCAGCGCGCCGAGCGTGCCAGTGTCGCGAAGAGTGATTTCGTGGCCAGTATGAGTCATGAGATCCGCAACCCGCTCAACGGGGTGATCGGGATGACCGGCCTTTTACTCGGCAGCGGATTGAACGATGAGCAACGGCACTATGCCGAGATCTTGCATGCGAGCGGAGAATCGCTGCTCAGCCTGATCAATGATATTCTGGACTTGTCCAAGATCGAAGCTAAGAAGTTGGAGCTTGAGACGATCGATTTCGAGCTGGACACGATGCTTGACGAGTTCGGATCGACGATGGCGCTCAATGCTCATGCAAAGGGGTTGGAGTTGATCTGTGCACTTTCGCCTGAGACGCCGGTTTTTTTGCGGGGCGACTCCGGCAGGCTCCGCCAGATCCTGACGAATCTGGTCAGCAATGCCATCAAGTTCACGGACCAAGGAGAGGTCCTGATCAAGGTCTCGGCGGCGGAAGAGGATGCGGAGCGAGTGCTCTTGCGATTCGAGGTTCGTGACACCGGCATTGGCATCCCGCAGGACAAGCTGGGGACCCTCTTTATGAAGTTCACGCAATCGGACATGACGATTGCGCGCAAATACGGTGGCACGGGGTTGGGGCTTGCGATCACGAAGGAGCTTGCCCAGCTGATGGGCGGCGAGGTGGGTGTGGAGAGTGTAGAGGGCGAGGGATCCAATTTCTGGGTGACCGCTTGGGTCGGCAAACAATTGGACAGAGTGGAGTCGACCCGTGGAGCGATGGAGGGGTTCCGTGGCCTGCATGTCTTGGTCCTGGATGACAACGCCTCTATGCGGCAAGTATTGAGTGATGATTTACGCGCATGGGGAATGCGGCCGGAAACTGCCGCCACTGGTGAAGAGGCATTGGAAATGATCGCAACGGCCAGGGGCAGACAAGACCCTTACATCCTCACGATACTCGACTCCACGCTCCCGGCGATGAACTGCGAGGAATTCTGCCGTAAGCTGCGCTCGCTTTTCACGGGAACGAAACCGGGCATTGTGGTGATGAAGCCGCTGGGTGGCCTCTTGGATGCGGAGCAGTGCCGGGCGTTGGGGTACTACGTCGAGCTCACGAAGCCGGTCCGAGTGCAAGCCCTACGCCAATCCATCATCGGCGCGTTCGGGGAAATGGCTCGAGGGCCAGTGAAGGATCGAACTGCGGGAGACGATCGCCCCTCGACGGCGCCGGATTCAACCGCCCCCGAGGCCGTTCATGCTGTCGGTGCGGGGAGGAGTAAGGGTGTTTTTGCGGAGAGTGGTTATCGTCTGCTGTTGGTGGAGGACAACCACACGAATCAGAAGGTTGCCATCGGGATGCTCCGGCGCCTGGGCTTGACCGCGGATCTCGCGGAGAACGGGCGGGATGCGATTGAGGCATTGCGTGAGCGGCCCTACGACTTGGTCCTGATGGATGTTCAGATGCCGGAGATGGACGGGATGGAGGCTGCCCGCCGGATTCGTGATCCAGAGAACGGTGCATTAAACAGCAAGATTCCGATCATTGCGATGACCGCGTTCTCCATGCAGGGCGATCGCGAGCAGTGCCTCGAGGCGGGGATGAACGACTACATTTCCAAGCCGATCTCGCTCGGTGCGCTCACAAAAGTGTTGGAAAACTGGCTGGGCCCGCCCCGGTGATATCGAGCAGGGAGATGGAGGAGGATACCGGCCAGGATCCTTCCGAAAAGCCGATAGGGAAATAGCTGAAGGCACTGCGGCTCCGGATGGGGAGAACTCGCGCAGAGGCGCAGAGGGGGAATGGGGAGGTTTGCTTGCGGGGTTGAGGTGATTCCTGCAACAGGCTTGGTTGGTTGGAAACGGGTTAATAACTTTTCCCAAAAGGCAGGATTAGAGCATTGGCCCTCCCCCCCATGCCAGCTCGAAAACGCCACTGCGCCCTCTGCGGGAGGCTTTCCGGGTCCGGATGGGGAGGTATCCCGCAGAGATCGCAGAGGGCGCAGAGGTGTATTGGGAGGGGAGAAAAGGGACCTACATCGGAGCCGTTTTCAACAACTGCCTTGGTCAACCGAATCG
>CALLYA010000338.1 GCA_937875495.1 uncultured Verrucomicrobiota bacterium | reverse complement strand
TAATGGCCGCCCTTGCTCAGGACGCGGGAGATTTCATAGGTGTAAGCCC
Source organism: uncultured Verrucomicrobiota bacterium (assembly GCA_937875495.1). Lineage (GTDB taxonomy): Bacteria > Verrucomicrobiota > CALLYA01 > CALLYA01 > CALLYA01 > CALLYA01. The sequence goes on along the minus strand of CALLYA010000338.1, from coordinate 11,458 downwards.
CAGCATCGACGACGTCGCCGAAGGTGGCCGGGTTGATCCAGAATGCGAAGCTCGCTTCGGGTCCGAGATCGAGCGAGGGCGCGTCTTCGACCACGACCCGCTCCGGATTGCCGGTGAACTGGAGGGCGTTGTTGACCTGTCCGGGGACCCATTGATCCGGGTCATAGTAGAAATCGGTGAGTGTGCCGTCGTTGCCGTTGCCGGACGTGTCAGCGGCGACCAGCCCGGTGGTCTCATCCATCTTCCACTCCGCAACCATTGCGGTGGAGATGTCCTCGACGGGAATGACGGTAAGGGTTGCGGTATCGCTGAAGATCTCGCCCAGATCATTGGTGACCTTCACCTTGTATGCGCCGGCGTCTTCGGGCGTGAGATCGTTCAACAGGAGGGTTGGCTCCGTGGTCCCACGGATCTCCTCGTCGTCCTTGAACCAGGAGTAGCGTAGGGGCTCTTGTCCCCGGGCCACGACGCTGAAGGCGATCGAGGCGCCTTCGTAATGTTCTGTCGAAGCCGGTTGCACGAGGATGCTGGGAGGATCAGGCAGGTTCCGGCCGAGGACGTTGAGGATTTCGCCTTCATCCAGCGCGCGGTTCCAGATCATGACCTCGTCCATGGTGCCGTTGAAAAAGGAACCTGCGTCATCGGCGCCGACATAGAGATCGAGACCTGGATCATCGATGGGGCCGCCGACGGTGGCCGAGCCCCTCAATTCACCGTCGATAAAGACCTTGATCTCGTTGCCGTCGAAGGTGCCGGTGAAGTGATACCAGCGGTTGGCCTCCAGCGGGATCCCGATGCCGGCCGTAACGTTCTGGCCGTTGCGTTTGACCAGCAGGTTCATCCCGCCGGTGGCGACGCCCTGAAGAATGAAGATGCTGTTGCCCTTTTCGAACATCCGGTTGGAACCGCTGGTGGCAAGAGGGACGTTCGAGTTGAACCAGGTCGCGACGGTGAAGCTGTTGACGAGCTCCGATCCGATGGCGGGCGCGTCCGGCACGATGAAGTAATTGGAACCGTTGAACTCGAGTGCTCCACCGCCAAACGGACCATCGACCCAATAGGAATCGTCACCCGAAAAATTGGTGAGTGTGCCGTCGTTGGTCCCGACGGAATCGGCCGCGGTCAGGCCGGTGGTTTCGTCCAGCTTCCAGTGGGCCTGCAACCCGTCCAGGTAGGTTTGGGCCGAGGCCTGGACCAGGAACATCGTCCCCAGGAACAGTCCGGTTACGGCGCGCAAACCCATTCGCCCAGTCGACCAGTCCTGACCGAGGCGCGGTTGCGCTGTAGTCTGTGTTCTCATCATGCCTTGATCCTCGCGATTGTGGCTGTGCAGATTAGAAAAACGGTCTTCTCAGTGGCTGAGAAGACCTATGGATGGGGTGTATTAGAAGAAAACCCGTGTATTGCCTAGATTGATCTTGGGGTTTCCGAACTGGCTTGCCGTCACCCACTCGACGTGCCCGTCCAGGAAGCCCTCGTTGCCGCCATCCGGCTCCGACCCGTGTTTGTTATAGTGATTGACCCCACGCATCATCGGATCGGGATCTCCAGGGCGTCCCCAAGAACCGTCGAGTTGGCGATTCAGATCGGTCCAAAGGACGTCCCAATTCGGGCGATCGGTCAATTTCTGAGCGAAGATGGGAAGGCGGTCGTAGCCGCGAACCCCGATGGGCCCTGGTTCCCGGTAGCCCGGATTCCCACCGAAGTAGAAATAACCGGTCACCGTTTCGGTTCCGCCGGGCCAATCCCAGAAATCATCCCGGTCCCACCCGAGATTCGAGGGGCAGTAGAAGGCCTTGCGCGGAATCTGGTAGGTGCGGGCGAAGGCATCCCGGCAGTAGATGGACATCCAATGCGGCTGGATATTGCCTGGATTGGGCAACCGCCCATCCTGGTCGTCGGCGTAAATAATGGTAGCCAATGTCAGTTGGCGTAGATTGTTGGAACAGGAGGCGCGCTTGGCGCGTTCGCGGGCTTGGCTCAAGGCGGGGAGGAGCATGGCTGCCAGGATCGCAATGATGGCGATCACGACCAGCAGTTCAATCAGGGTAAACCCCGGCTGCTTTCGAGACTGTTGTAGGACCTGTGCATATTTCATAGGTCGGGCGATATCCCTTTTGGCTGATCTGAAAAGATGTGGCCATCCTAGAGAATGCAGGTCGCGGGTGAAAGAAAAAAAGAGCCGATGAGGCGGAATTTCGCCGCCGTTGCTGCAGGCGTCACTCGTAACGGAGGGCTTCGATCGGATCCATATTGGCGGCTTTGCGCGCCGGATAGATCCCAAAGACAAGTCCGACAGCGGCGGAGATGCCGAAGGCGACAAAGAGCGACCAGCCGCTGACAATCGTCGGCCACTGCGAGAATTGGGTCACCACCCGAGCGAGCAGGATGCCGAGGACAATTCCGATCAGGCCACCGGCCAGGGTCAGGACGATGGTCTCGACGAGGAACTGTTGTGTGATGTCGCGTCTGCGCGCGCCGAGTGCGCGCCGGATACCGATCTCGCGTGTGCGCTCGGTGATGTTGGCCAGCATGATATTCATGATCCCGATCCCACCGACGAGCAAGCTGATGCCGGCAATCGAGCCCATGACGATGCTGAAGATCGCCTGTGTCTTCTGGCTTTGACGCAGCAGCTCCTTCGGCACCACGAGTTCCCAATCCATGGCCTGGTGCCGGCTGGTGAAGATCTGGCGGATCAGCTCGGCGGTCTCCTCGACCAGATCGGAGTCGGTGACCTTGCAATGCAGCTCATCGACTTGAACCTCTGTCGCCTGGAAGTTGCCGCTGGAGGTCTGAATGGCCAGGACGCCGAAGCGCGACAGCGCGGTCTGCATCGGGATGTAGATATCCCGGTCGAGATCGTGTGTGGCCATGGACTGTCCACCGCCGCCGATACCGGTCTCGCGGAGGACACCGACCACCTCGAACCAATCGTCACCGATCTTGATCTGTTTGCCGAGCGGCTCATGGTAACCGAGCAGCTCACGTGCGGCGTTGGCGCCGAGCACACAGACACTCTGTTGCAGCTCATTGTCCAGGGGCGTGAGGAATCGCCCCTCCTGAGGGATGCATCGCATGACCTCGGTGTAGTTGGGTGTGGTCGCCAAGACGCGCACCTGTGCGGTCCGATTGAGATACCAGACCTGTTTGCGGACATCGCGTGCGGGGACGATCTGCTCGAGGGAGGGGATGACTCGTTTGACGTGCTCCACATCGAGGAAGCTGATTCCGTACCGGCTGGACCATGAGCGATCGGACAGGGCTTCGCGGGTGGACGCCTCGGGCGGCTTCACGCTGCGGACGATGATATTGTTGACCCCCATCAACTGGATCTGGCGGAGTGCCTCCTGGCGGGCGCCCTCTCCGATCGAGAGCATGGAGATCACGGCGCCGACACCGAAGATGATGCCGAGAGCGGTCAATGCGGATCGCAGCTTATGTGAGCGCAGGCTGTTGCCGCTCAGTTTGAGCATTTCAGTCAGTTGCATGGTGGTATCGGATTGGATGCAGCTTCAAAGGCGGAGCATGAGGATCAATCGAGCAGGACCCCGGCGGGGAAGGCCTGGCTATATTCCCTGCCGGTGCCCTCCCATTGAATCACACCATCGCCCATATGGATCACGCGTTCGGCCTGGCCGGCGACGCGCGGATCATGGGTAACGATCACGAGGGTCTTGCCTTCGGCATGGAGGTTGGTGAGCAGCTCCATAATCTCGGTACTGGTCTTGCTGTCCAGGTTCCCGGTCGGTTCATCGGCCAAGATCAGGCTCGGGTCGTTCACGAGCGCGCGCGCGATGGCCACGCGCTGCATCTGCCCGCCGGACAGCTGATTGGGGCGGTGATGCGAGCGATCGGCCAGGCCGACCTTTTCCAACAGCGAGAGTGCGAGGTGGCGGCGTTGGTTCTTATGCTGATTGGCGTAGATCAGCGGAAGCTCGACATTGGCGACGAGGTCCAGTTGGGCGATCAGGTTGAACGACTGAAAGATGAAGCCGATGTGGTGATTGCGAATGGCCGAGAGTGCGTCGTCGTCCAGGGTCGCGACTTCCGTCCCATCGATCCAATACTGGCCTGAGGTCGGGGAATCGAGACAGCCGATCAGGTGCATCAGCGTCGATTTGCCGGAGCCGGAGGGTCCGACCACGGCACAGAATTCACCGGTTTGGATGTCCAGGTCCACGGCCTTGAGCGCGTGCACGGAGACGGCGCCGGTGTCGTAGATCTTGGTCAGATCACGCGCACGCACGACAATGGAATCGGCGGGCTGACCGGAAGCGACTGTGTTGGGTGATGCCTGTTGCATGAGAGCGTTGATGAAATGGTGTTGGGGAGTCTGGCCGGATCGGCAGGTGCACCGCCGAGGCGGTCGGCCTCAGGACGACTTGGCTGAGCCGTTGGTCTTTGGGAGGGTGGGGCCGCTGGAAGCCGGCTCGTTCGGCACGCCTGCGGAGAAGAGGCAGACCTCCTGCCCCTCTTCGAGTCCGGCGATGACCACGACGTCGTCATCGTTGCTGACACCGATCTGGACCTGGCGCTGAACCGGTTTACCGCGCTCGAGGACATAGCAATAGTGCTTTCCTCCGCGTTCGTGAATCGCTTCGATGGGGACGTATAGCGCATCCGGCAGTGAATCGATCAGGATCTCCGCACGCGCGGACATGCCAGGTTTGAGGATGTCCGGCGGATGGCTGTCGATGGAGATCTCGACGTTATACTCCTTGACCTCGGATTGGCGCCATCCCTGGGAGGCCGCGAGCTGTGCCACCTTGGTCACCTTCCCCTTGAGTGCCAGGTCGGGAATCGCGTCCACGATGACCTCGACCGGTTGGTTTTCGACCACCTTGTTGATGTTCACCTCATTGACGCTGGCACGCATCATCATTCTGGAAACGTCCGGAAGGGTGATCAGGATCTGACCGTTGTATGTGTCGGCGCCAACCTGGATGCGGTCGCGCTCCCAAGGTCGATTGGGATCACCGTAGACGACCAGTCCGGGCTGAGGAGCCAGGAGGTTCATGTTCTCCAACTCCTCTTTGATGATGTCGACCCGCTCGGAAATGGTGTTCACGTTTTTGTCCCGCGCGCGGATCTCGTTCTCTTTGCCCGCGATCAAGGATTCGCATTCTTTTTGGGTCCGCTCCAAGGCGCGGTCGGCCAGATCGACCTTCGATTCGAAGTCCTGTTGCTGGCGTGGGTGCGTATATTCGAGCCAGACTTCGAGTTCCTTTTCCGCGGCATTCAGGTTGCTCTGGGCCTCTTTCAGGGCGATTTCGGCCTCGCGGACCTCGAATGCGGAGACGAACTCCTTGTCGCGGAGCTCCGGCATACGCCTGTATTTATCCTCTGCCTTTTCGAGGGCGACTTTGGCCTTCTCCACGGCAAGCTCGAGTTGGTCGCGTTCGAGGAGGGCATCGCCCTCTAAATACTTCTGGAGGTCCATCTTGGCGAACCGGAGGTCGAGTTCGGCCTGTTTGAGATTGGCATCGTTGGTCAACTCCTGGATGCGCAGCTCATTGCGAGCGATTTCCAGGTTGCCCTCCGCGTTCTGGAGGTCGATCTCGCGGGTGTTCAACTCCTTTTCCATCTCCGTGGTATCGAGGGAAACGAGGACCTCATTCTCGGAGACGAAGGTGCCTTCGGGCGCGATCGAGACGATTTGTGCGGAGCCGCGAATGCGCGGGCGGATGGTGGTGAACTGAACGGCCCGCAGCTCCCCGGTCTCGCGGACCAGGACATCAAACCGTCCGCGCAGAACGCGTTTCAATTCGACGGCGTCGGATTCGGCCTGGGCGATATCGGGCGAGCGAAACAGCAGCCATGCGACGAAGAGGACGGCAAATCCAATCAGGCCCTGACTGACCGCGCGTTTCCGGTACCAGGGGAGGGTGGTTTCCGGTGCCTGGGTTGAGGGTAAATCATGTGTGCTCATTCGATCCACATTCCGTTTTCATCGAGTTCGAGCCGACCGGTCTCACGCAGGAGCTGGAGTTTGGCGATTTGGTAATCGACGACGGCTCTGTAATAGGAATTCTCGGCCTCGACGAGGGCGTTCTGGGCTTCGATGATGCTCAGGTTGCTCGCCTCTCCGTCTTCATAATCGAGCCGGGCCTTTTCGAGACGCCGAGCCGCTTCGCGCTGGTTGATGCCCTGAAGCTGAATCGAGGCCTCGGCTTGGCGTAGGTCGCGGACTGTACGCCGGATGGATAGGATGATCGTATCCCGCTGATTGCGATGATTGCGCTTGGCGCGCGAGAGCGCAATCAGTGCCTGTTCGAGGGTCTGCCGTTCCTGGCTACGCTCGAGAGGAAAGGTGAGTTGGATGGAGGCGTCATAGCTGAACCGATCCATGTCCTGATCACCGAAGGTTTCGGCGGCATCCCCGCGCCAGCGACCGTTCCCGACGAGATCGAGCTGCGCCATCATCCCGTTCTTAGCGATCTTCAGGCCGCGTTCGGCATCCTCAATGCGGTCCTCGCTGGTCATCAGTTCCAAGCGCAGCAGCAGGCCGTCTTCGATGGCACGTGCGAGGTCGACCTCGATGGGGGCGAATTCCAGCGGTTGATCGGTGAGTGCGATCGGCGTCTCGATCTGCATAAACAGGTCCAGCTTGAACTGATCGAGACCTGCCTCAAAAGAGCGTTCAGCGTCCACCACGCCCTGTTGCGCGCGCACCAGTTCGATCCGTGCGCGCAGCACCTCGTCCAGGGTTGTCTTACCGATGTCGAGGAATGCCTGGGACTGCTCGAAGGAGTACTGATTGTTGCTCAGGTTACGTTCAGCGGTTTCGATGGAGCGCCGCTGTTGCAGGAGTTGCCAGTAGGTCGTTGCAGTCTGAATCGTGAGGTCTTGTTGAAACAGTGCGTAGGCGCGCAGCGCGTACACCAGTTCACGCTCGGCCTGCGTGAGCGATTCACGCTCGACCAGGCGGCCCGCTCCGCGCAGGAGCGGTTGGCGGAGGCTCGCGGTGGCTTCCGGCCTGTAGGAATCGGTGGTGGTGGACTGTTCCGAGCCGGTTTCCTCGATGAAGCGGCGGAGTTCGGATTCATCGGTGATATCGCGGACCCGTGTGCTCCTATCATAGCTCGTGCCGACATTGACCGAGGCCGTCCCCCCGAGTGGGAGGCGCTGGCTCACGCCGGTCTGCCCGGATACGGACGGTTGTGCGCCCCCGGCCTGATCGTCCTCCTCGTTCATGCCGGCGGACACCTCGGCCGTTGGTATCGGCAAGTATGAACGGCGCACGGTCTGGAGATTGACCTCTGCCAGGAAGATGTCTTCCATTTCCCGGATCTGATCGAGGTTCTGCTGGCTTGCCAGGAGGATGGCCTGTTGAAGGTCGAGGATCAGCTTGGGTGCATCATCCTGCTCCATGTCCTCGAACGGTTTGGGCGAGTTGGGATCGATCGGTTCCAGGTCTGCGCTGGTGACCGGCCGATCGGTGGGCAGCGGTTTGGCGCCCACCAAGGCCGGCGAATCGCCGGCAGGCGGCGGATCAGCCGGTAGCGCCTCGGATGCCGGGACTGAGGCGGGGAGTGCGCAGAGTACCAGCCACAGGAGGCAGACCATGGCGATGCTCCCTGCCTTGGGTGCCGGTGCGTGGGAGAGTAAGATGGGAGGCTTGTCGATCATGATCGAGTGTGGGTTTCGAGCGGGGAACAACCACAGGAAGTCCCGGCTCAAGCTCGAGGATTGTGGTGGATGCGGCCGGTCTGCTGCCGCGCGACGGCAAGTCGGCATCCATTTCAAAGAAGCAAGGTGCGACATTCGCGATACAATGCAAAGCCGACACGCATGCACGGGAAATTTTACTCTTCCCCTTCGGAGGGCATCGCGCGGAGCACAATAGAGTCGACAAATGCCTTGAGGACCGGCCGCGCCAAGGCGGCGCGCAGCATCGGATCCTGGAACGACTCCACCAGGAGATCCGGTGCCCTCTCGCGTGCTTCACCCCAGTGGGACAGCGCCTGTTCGTCCTTCCCCAGCATGGCCAAGACAGCGCCGAGATTGATGTTGGTCAAGGCGTGGTCCGGTTGGCGGGTATGCGCGGATTGCAACAGGTAGAGCGCACGGAAGAGATCGCCCTGAGCGACCAGCACGGTCCCAAGGTTGCAGGCTGCGATCTGACTGTTGGGAGCAACGGTCAGCGCGGCTTCATAGGCCCTGCGGGCCTGGTCCATTCGACCACTGCGCACCAGGATGTTGCCGAGGGTGATGTAAAACCGGAAATCCTCCGGGGCGAGCCGAATGGCCTGCTGAATCCGCTGCAGCGCAAGGTCAAAACGCCCCTCCGCCGCATGGGCATTGGCCTGTTCGGCGAAGAGCGTCGCGGTGGCCTCCATCGGATTTCGCCGGAAGAGCGTGCCCGGTTCCTGATCACCGATCGCCGGTGTGGCGAAGCTCTGGGGCATCTCGGTGGTCCTGGGTCGAAGCCCGCCCAGCGGCGAGGGCTCCTCCTGTAACGCAGGCGCGGTCCGGGACGGACCGAGCAGAAGCGGTACGGCGGAGTCCCAGCTCGATTGCGCATTGGCTTTTGGCGTCTGGGTTGTATCTTCGCCTTGCCCGAACACGCAATTGGCTGGAAGGGCCAGCGCCAGGGCAATTTTAATGGTTCGTCTCAGTTGTATCGGGAACATGAAGACCTTCGTCTCTGGGATCAATACGGGATGGGGAAACCTCCGTCCTACGTATTACCGCCGCGCAGGCCTCTTGTCCAGCATGCTGCTTTTGGCCGGGGCACTTCAGGCCGGGGTTTGGCGTGTCGGGGATACCTCCTCGCACCTGCCGACGCCGGGGGCGCTCCCGGTTGCCGATATCCAGAGCGCGATCGACCTTGCACAGCCGGGAGACCGGATCGAGCTCGGGGCCGGCGAATGGTCCGGCAATTGGCACCTGCCTCCTGGGGTCACGCTCGTGGGCGCGGGTGCGGCGCAGTCCCTTTTGCGTCCGGCGGATCCGGCGCGCCCGCTGATCGCCGTGAGCGCTGATACCGGTTTGGAAGGAGTTGCCCTGCGCGGCCGCCTGGACTCCACGGCCCCGCTCTTGATCGGCCAGGGCGGTATCGTCGCCCTGAAGCGTGTATGGATTTCGGGGACCGGGAGTTCGAATGCGACGCCGGCGCTGCGGATCGAGGCGGGTCGTATTGTCATGCTCTTCAGCACCGTGGCCGGTTGCGGCGTCGGGCTCGCGGTGGACCGAGCGGCGGCGGGGGAGGTCAGCCACTCGCTATTCGCCGGTTGCGGCGTTTCGATCGCCCCGGACAGCCCTGTTTTTGTGCGACACTCCGTGTTTGAGGATGTCTGGCCGGGGATCGGAAACGCTTCGATGCGGGCGGACCTCAAGGACCTGGATGCGGGTGATCTGCATCTGACCCGATCCTCACCGGTGCGGCTCTTCGTGCCCGCGATGGCGGTCTCCGCACCGGAAGCCGATGGCGAGCCGTGCATTGCCGCCCTTCGCGGGGGCGACAACTGGCGGTTGGATCCTGGGGCCGACCAGTTTGTGGACACGGATATGGATGGCATGCCATCCTATTGGGAGCAGCGGCATGGTCTCAAGGCGTACTCGGCCGCCGATGCCGCATCGGATCCGGACGGCGATGGATTGTCCAATCTCGAGGAGTACGATCATGGGACGCACCCGCTCCGGGCGGACACCGACGGTGACGGTCTTTCGGACGCGCAGGAGCTGGATCGTGGGCTGAACCCCAACCGTCCTGACACCGATGGTGACGGGGTTGCCGATGGGATGGAGCTTTGGGAGTATGGCAGCAGTCCCTGGCTGCTCGATACCGACGGTGACGGACTGCCAGACGGATTTGAAATCGATTGGGGACTGCCAGTCTCGTTTCCCGCGCCGACCGGTGCGGATACCGATCGGGACGGATACTCCGACTGGGCGGAGTATGTACTCGGCTCTAACCCGGTGGATCCGCTCAGCCCACCGACGTATTGGGTACGCCCGGGCGAAATGGACACCGATTCGGACTTGGGTGACGGGAGCCGACACCGGCCCTTTGCCGGCATTGCCCGGGCATTGGACTCGACGACGGGACCGTTGGTTCTGCGGCTGAACGATGGGGTGTACGCGGAGCAGGTTCGCCTACGGGCGGGGATCCGGATGATCGGGACCGCCAGGGAGCGGGTTGTACTGCGGGGTGTGGGCCCCGGCAGTGTCGTCGAGGCACGGGAGGCGGACTTCGTTCGGATCGAAGCGCTTACGATTGAGAATGGCGATTCGGATCGAGGGGGCGCGCTCTTCGCGGAACGGTCGAACCTGCGGCTGATGGATCTCCTGATCCGCTCGAACAAGGCGCGACAAGGGGGTGGCATCCACCTGCGCGAGTGCACCGGCGTGGTCCTCGAACAGATCCTTTTCATGGACAATCGTGCGGAATCGGGTGGTGGGCTCTGTGCCGAGGCCACTCTCGGGATCGCGGACGGTCTGCGCTTTGTCGGCAACCGTGCCATCGAAGGGGGCGGCTTTCATGGGCGGTTCAGTGACCTAGGCCTTCGCAATTGCCTGTTCGCCGAAAACCGGGCGACACGGGACGGCGGGTTCTGGATCCAGGGCGGGAGCCAGCCGCTCCTCCACCTTACCATTGCTGACAACCGCGCCACGGAGCGGGGGCCTGCCGGCATGGCCGTTGCCGGCAGCGTCTCGGCCATCAACTGCATTGTTTCCGGTCACTTCCCTCCTATGTCCGAACCACTGGAGCAGGCACCGGGGGTCGTGTTTGACCACGTATTGACCGAGCGCCCCGAGGAGCTGTACGGGCGGTATATCTTCCGGGGGGCTCCCGGTTATGTGGGCGAAGCGCCGAGGCGCTTTGCCTTGGGTCCGGGTTCACCGGCGATTGACCGCGGTCGGCAAACGGGCCAACTGGCGACCGACTGGGAGGGTCGCCCCCGCACCACCGACGGCAATGGCGATCGCAAACCGGTCCCGGATCTCGGTGCGGACGAGGCGGTCGAGATGGACCCTGCGTATCAGGCGTCGCGGCCATTCCAGCCGTCACCGCGGGTCGAGGGCTCGGACGCGAAGGCGGAGATGTCGGTGCGGGTCGAGTCGATTCGTTGGGAACGGGACGGGGTGCACATCCGCTGGCCGACGAGCAAGGGCGGGGTTTATGCCGTGGAATTCTCCGTGCGCGGGCACGATTGGGAGCTCGTCAGCCCGATTGTCGAGGCGGACACGGACGGCGAATTCGACTGGCGGGACCCGCGTTGGCGATCCCCGCGCAACATGCCGGCTTCGGGTTTTTACCGGGTGCACAGGATCCCGGTGGCATCGCAGGGCGCGACTCGGGCCGACTGACCTATCGGCCGCGCATAAGGAGAACCGCCAAGACGCGAAGGGCCCAGAGAGGAACCGCCAAGACGCCAAGGACGCCAAGGGCCCAGAGAGGAACCGCCAAGACGCCAAGAACGCCAAGGGCCCAGAGAGGAACCGCCAAGAC
>CALLYA010000337.1 GCA_937875495.1 uncultured Verrucomicrobiota bacterium | reverse complement strand
CGGCAGCTCGATCACGCGATAGAACTTCACCGCCTCCGGCGCGGATGGATCCGTCCAGGTGACCGTGTCACCTTCTGCGATCACCGCCCCGCCCGCGATATCCGTCCAAGTGACCAGGTCAGGCGAGCTCTGGACCTGATAGGCCACATCCGGCGTGGCGGTCCAGGTCAGGACGATGTCGCCGCCGACCTTCGCAATGTCGACCAGTACGTCCACCGGCTGGACCGTCCCGGCGATACCCGTGATCAGGACGTTGTCAAAGACGCCGTCCACCGTGTCCGGGATCATCCGTGCATAACAGCCGATCTCGAACTTCAGGTCGTTCCCGAACGGGAACGGCAGTTCAATCCCAAAAACCCCGTCCAGGAAGAGCTTCACGGTCTGACCGTTGGCCACCATCCGCATGCGGTGGTTGCCGCCGTCGTCAAACGTGCCGCCCGTGAAGGCCTCGACGCGAACGCCGCTGCCGGTGCCGGTCCCACTGGAGGGACCCTCCCCGTTCACACGGTAGTTGTACTGCCAGTACGTACCTTCCACAGGGTTGTACGCGAAGAAGACATAGTTCGTCCGATCCGCGTTCGTGACCCAGACCGCAGTCCGATGGCCGCTGCCCGTGCCCGCTTGCGAGACGCGATCGACCTCAATGGCCAGAGGACTGGTCAGAGAGGCATTGTAGGTGTCCACCGTGACGATGGACCGGCCGCCCCAGTAGTTGGTCTCGAGCGCACCGGCGATCGTCAGCACGCCGTTCGCCTCAGCCACGCTGAAGGTGCCGCCCGCATCCGGATACAGGCTGAATTCAAAGCCGGCCCCGCTCTCGACCCAAAGGGCCGGATCGAGCACGCCATCCTCGAAATCATCGGTCAGCAGCACATCGGGAGTGTAGGAGACCGCTGCCACAATCGGAGGCGGACCGCACACGCCCTGCGTGTTCGTAATCGTGAAGTTGGCCGTGCCGATCGCCTTTAATTCGATCTCAACCGGCAGCGTCAGCGGTCCGTTGGCGTCGAAGGTCAGGTTCAGGACACCATCGGTCCCACCCACAGGCGCTGCGACCGCCGGGTTATCCGAGGTGATCACGAGCGTTTGGTCATCGCCGATAATGAACATCTCGGGAACAGTCACCTGAACGGTTTCGATTCCCAGGTCATCTATGCTACGCTCGACCACCGTGTTGCTGACATTGATGCAGGGGACCTCGGTCTCGATGAGCGCATTGTCGAAGACACCGGTTCCAGTATCGCCTTCGGCCCTGAGATAGGTCCCGACTTCGAAGAAGATCCCATCCATGACCGGGAACGGCACCGTGGCCGCCAGCGCACCGTCGAAATAGAGACCGACCGTCTGGCCGTCGGCAACCAGCCGCAGCTTGTGCGTGCCGGTGCTGCCGTCCAATGGGTCGAGTCCGGCGATATTATTGCCGCCACCGGTCGGAGAGCCGGGGTTGACGTTGTACTGCCAGCCGTTCTCACCAATGTTCTGAGAGAAGAAGACGTACTGCGAGTAGTCCGCATTGCGGATGTACACACCCGTCCGCGCCGCCGTGCCGGTGAATTCGACACTCACCCGATCGATCTCAAACGCCAGCGAGTTATAGGGGCTCGCCGAGTAGGAATCGACCGTGGAAACGGATCGTCCGCCCCAGTAGCTTCCCGTCGCCGTGCCGGAGAAGCGCAAGGTGCCGCCCGTCTCTTCCGTGGTCAGCTCGGCTGCACCTGTCTCCTCGAACCCGCGCGTGACCGGGACCCAGATCGCGGGATCCAACGTGCCGTCCTCGAAGTCATCGGTCATTTGAACACCCGGCTCCGCCGGGACCACGACGGTCAGGCTGTTCCATATCTCGAGATCGGCCGCGGTCTCCAAGGTCAGCGTCGCCGTGCCTAGACCGGATGCCTCGATCGCAATCGTCTGGGTATTGGCACCACCCTGCGCGAACTGTATCGTCAGGACCCCGCTGCCATCGGCGCCGACAGCCTTCGCAACCCCCGGATTGTCGGAGATCACGTTCACCGAGATCGGCTGGGATGCCAATAGGGTCGGCGAAACCGTGATCTCAACCTGGCGTGCGACACCACCCACCTTTTGAGCCAGGGAGGTCTTCTCAAACTGTACGACACCAATGCGCTCAACCTTCGCGGGACCAAAGGTCACATCGACCTCATCCGGTCCGAACTCACCATCGATCAACGCACGGGCGTATGCACCGAACTCAAACACGATATCGTCAGAGAACGGATACGGCGCGGCCCCGCCATACACCTCATCAACAAACATCCTCACCGACTGGCCATTGGCCATCACCTTGATCTCGTGGAATTGGCCGTCGTCGAAAGGAAAACCGTCCAGCGGAGGGAGGTTAATCCCACTGCCCGTCGGCTTGTCCACCAGCGTGTCCCCGGTCAGCAGGTTGTATGTCCACCCACTCTCCCCCCAGTTGTCAGCGAACAAAAGGTAGGTCGAGCGATCCGGGTTGGTCACCCAGACGCCGCTGCGCGATGCAGTGGCATTCCCCATGTGCAGCCACCGCTCCATCGTAAACACCAACGCCTCGCCCGGCACCACCGAAAAGGTCGGGACCGAGGCAAGCGACACACCGCCCCAATAATTGGCGGTCGCGAATCCGTAAAAGTTTACGCTGCCGCCACCGACGATCGGCTCGATGTCCGTCGCACCGGTCTCAAACGGAATGTCCGAGACCCGCCATTTGGCCGGGTCGACCGTGGCTCCGTTGAAGTCGTCACTGAAAAGGACCCCCAATTGCGCAAACAACGGCATTGGAAGCAAGACCGCCAGCATGACACCAGCAAAGGCGCTCCTGCACCTGCCTGAACCCATGAAACCAGTCATAATTCACGCTCCCCGGTCGGATTGGCTATAATTTCCCGCCCTCAGGCCAGCCCATGGCCAAGGGCATCACCAGACCCGCATTGTCTCGGAAACCGCGAAAAGGGTCAATCGTTTTTAGGCCCGCCGGGGCTGAGGTCGCCCGAAAAGAAAGTCGCTTTCCCAACCCGCCCTCCCCATTCCCATCCGGAGAGCCTCGCGCAGAGGCGCAGAGGCGCAGAGGAGAGCAATAGAGGATTCGGGGTCGTCGAAATCGAAATCGAAATCGAAATCGAAATCGAAATCGAAATCGGGGTCGGGGT